>CAZDSE010000098.1:2108-7407 GCA_964507905.1 uncultured bacterium
TTTCAAAAAAAAAAGAAATAGTCTGATAGAGACTTGCATTCCCTGTAGAGACGATAGCGCAAGCCGGTCTTACAGGGAATGCAAGTCTCTATAAACACATCTCATTTTAGTTGCACAATATGCGCTTCCAATCCCTGTTCCGAACTCGGACGATATCCCAGGGATTTTTCCCATACCACATCATGCTCCATACATAGATAGATGGGAGTATTGGATTGTTTGGATAAAATATATTCATATAAGCCTTTATACATCTCTTCACGAATAAATCTCACATATCTCTTCTTACCATCCGGAGTGGTCACAAATTCACCGGTCACGAGCTCTGATCCAGGAAATCGCTTCTGGACAATTGATCTCAAATTCGCATTAAATCGCAGTGCACCGAGACTCATCCAGCTCGGCTGAAATTCATCAAATATTCGGTCAATGAGCGTCGTATAGGATTCCTTCCAATCAGGCTCATATATTAATGGATCCAAGTGAAAGGCAATCTTGTAGCCCGCCTTTTGACATTGCCTGGCCGCTTCAAGTCTTTCTTCGATGGTTGCCGTCTTAAACTCATATTTTTGGGCATAATGTGAGGGATTCATGGACCACGCAATCACGGTTTGTCCATTGTGATCCAAATTCAGCAAATTGCCGACTGAATTGGATTTGGTTTTTAGTTCCAGCAGTGCCTTATTTTGCTTGGCAAAATAAGGCACCAAAATTTTAGAAAAACCCGTAATCTCATCCAAAGCCAAGCTATCTGCCATCTCCCCTGTTCCAATCCGTATTTTTTGAGAGGTGGAATCTTTTATAAGATCGGACACCGCATCTAACATCTCCTCCACATTGGCATATACCACCATAAGCGGTAAATTCGTATATTCCTGTAAAAAACAATACACACACTCAAAATGACAATTAAATGAAAAATCCAAAATATAATAATTGCAGCAAATTAAGTTCTTAAGTGACGATGTCGAGGCTCCACATTTTTTGACCAACTTCCCATTATTTCTGGTAATCCATAGACGTTTTTTGCCTTCCAACAGCGGATCTGAAAATTTCTGGATATCGGACACATCTGGCTTCCCCTCTACTAACTTCACAGGCGTATTTGGAAAATAATTTAAGATATTCTGTGTAATGGGCGAATTTTGAACGGTGGGATCCACGTATATAATGGAGGGCTGATACGAAATCATAGAATTTTTAGAAGCTCTTCTAAATTTTGATCATCCAGAGCTGCATTCATTTTTTGGGTCCATTTCTCAAATTCCGTTTTATTTGAAAAAGAAAGATTTAAATTCACTCGATTCGTTTCAAAATATTCAGACGCCTCCAATGGCAACCCCACTTTGCGCTTTAAATCGACAAATCTCGTTTCAAGTTCAGACAATTTTGGGAATCTCCTGAGCTTTAATGCTTTTCTAAATCGCTGCTGTTTGTACCGCAGATCCAACTGAGGATCGTCTAAAATGGCAGTGAACACCGGCTCCGACAACATTTCGGGAACAGAAATACGATCTCTCACTTTAATGTCGGATATATAATTCAGAAACTCTTTGAGCATTGAAACAGTCATATTCAGATTTTTTACTATCGGTAAAATAGTCTTTTGCTCTTCAATAGATAAGGGTAAAAAATCTGAGACCACATGCGGAGGTATTTTATTTTGAACCACATAGACTTGAAGCTCAGGATCCAAGGTCAACAATGATTCATAAAATTCATAGACTGATTCAGAAGATTCAATTCCCAAAAATGGCAAATATTTTTCAAAAATAAGTGCCTTCGGGACATCAAACTGATTCTTCAACTTAGAAAGGATCATGGCCTTTTCAATGATATTATACCCTCGATGAAAGAAATTTTCTTCGATGATATTTTCGAAAGTAAATAGCTTATTTTTCTCTGTAATCAAGACCGCTGGAATCTCGGTCATCTCAATCGCCGTTGCACCGTAAAATCGCCTAAATCCAGAAATAATCTGATATCTGTGATTATCTTTTGCGCTCACCCAAATGGGATTTAGGATTCCCCGTCTTTGAATGGAGTCTTTGAGCTTTGTCAGATCGACCAGAAAATTAATTTCAAAATAGTGATCTTCTGCGTCAATATCTGTGGAGCGAATCACCTTAAACATGAAGTGACTATATCCATGACGCCAACATTTTGCAACCATGCCAACTCTGACCCATGCTGCCTATTCTTTAATCATGGTGACTGGCACCTTTATGGTTTGCAAACTGCCCATAATATACGCTGGTTCCGCTGCGGAACTAAGCATCACTTATGATCGCACGTACATCGTCTTTAACTTCTGCGCCAGATTTTTGGCAATTTGGGCTTTGACGCGGACGGATTTCGACAAATATTTTGTCTCAAGAACAATTCCACTGGAATAGATTTCAGAGAGGGTTTTTTGATCAGATATGGGTATTTTTAAATCAATTGTTTCAATAAATCCATCAAGCGCCGTTTGAATTTTTTGAATCAGAAGATCCAGGTTTTGATTTTTCTCGGCAGAAATCATGCAAAAGGGATGAAGTCTTTGTCTTTCCAAAAACACATGATCCTCAGTTTTTAGCGCATCCATTTTGTTATACACATGAATAATGGGCTTATGTTCCACTCCAATTTGATCTAGTATTTTTAAAACTTCTTCAGACTGTCTCGAAAAATCTGGATGAGACACGTCAATCAAATGCAGCAGCAAATCGGCTTCAACGACTTCTTCCAGTGTGGCCTTAAAGGCTTCGACCAGTTGAATGGGCAATTTTCGAATAAATCCGACGGTGTCGGTCAGTAAAATCTTTTGATGATTGGGCAAAATCAAATGCCTGGTCGTTGGATCCAGCGTTGCAAATAACTTGTCCTCAGCCAACACATTTGCATTCGTTAAGTGATTTAGCAGGGTTGATTTCCCTGCATTCGTGTACCCCATAATGGTCACAATGGGGATTGGGACTCCTTGACGCTTCTCTCGATGCATGTCCCTGGTTCTTTTGACGAGCTCTAAGTCTTTTTTAAGAACAGAAATTCGATCCCGAATCTTCCGTCGGTCATATTCGAGTTTTGTCTCCCCGGGGCCTCGGGTCCCAATTCCACCGGCGAGTCTCGACATCGATACTCCATGGCCAGTCAATCTCGGCAACAGATAACTGAGCTGTGCCAATTCTACCTGAAGTTTTCCTTCTCGACTTTTGGCCCTTTGGGCAAAAATATCTAAAATTAATCCCGTGCGATCGATGACTTTGGCCGGAATGATTTCTTCTAAATTATTTTGTTGTGCGGGGGAAATATCATGATCCATCAGCACCAAAGAAAAATCGTTATCTTCAACAATGCGCTGAATCTCCAATACCTTCCCCTGTCCAATAAATGTCGCAGGATTAATTTTTTTGATTTTTTGATAGACTTCATGGTGAATCACTGCCCCTGCCGTATATGCCAGAAGCTTTAATTCCTTCAATGATTCCAGTGCATCATTTCTATGTTCGTTGGCAAGTTCAATACCGATGACAAGCGCTTTTTCTTCTTTCATTCACCCACAGCTTTTTTATGCGAAATTTCTCCCCAAAATGGAGATTCTGACGGAATATGCTTTTTCTTTTTGTGTTCTTCAACAAATATTTTAACGAGCTTCCCGTCAAATTGAATATCCGCACAATTCATGAGCTCTTGATATGCTTTCTCATTTTCCCAGGCCTTCCGATACGGACGATCCGATGTCATCGCATCAAATGCATCAGCAATATAAACAATCCGGCACAGCAGCGGAATATCATCCCCTTTCAGATGATCGGGATACCCTTTTCCATCCACGCGTTCCTGATGCGATCTCACAATGGGCACCACTTCTTTTAAAAGCTCAATGTGAGATAGAATCTCAGCACTTTGCACCGGATGTTTTTTCATAACCTCAAACTCCTGCGTGGTGAGCGGACCTGGCTTTAACAGAATATGGTCTGGCGTGCCTATTTTACCAATATCATGAAGCAGCGCACCCAGCTCGAGTAAAATCAAATCAGGCTGGGATAATTTTAATGCCCTACCCATGAGAAGTGCATATTCTGCCACCCGGAGCGAATGCCCATAGGTATAGGGATCCTTGGCTTCCAGGGCTGAGATGATGGAACGCACGCAATCCTTCAATAATGGATCAATTGGATGGGCGAGCGTCTTTTTGGGTTTGAGAGGGATGACTTTCATAACTCACCTCACTTCCATCGTATTTTTAATAATTCCTCTCAGATTTTTCATCGCCTGAGAATGGATTTGAGACACCCTGGATTCTGTCACATCCAACACAGAACCAATCTCTTTTAAATTTAAGTCCTCATAATAATAAAGTGCCAGAACCATCCTCTCATTTTCGGGCAATTGCTTTAAGGCAGCTTGCAATGTTGTTCTGAGCTCCTTCATGTCCATTTCAAAGTTGGGATTAAACATCTTAATTTCTTCAAAAAGACTCATGATGTCCCGTCTGTCTTTGAATGGAAATTGTCGAACATCGTCGATACTGATAAGACTTACCGATTTGGCCATGGTCGACATTTCATGAAAATCATTCAAACTCATCTTAAGCTCCTTAGCGACTTCTTTAGAACTAATTTTTCGACCATGTCGCTGCTCCAATCGTCGATATGCTTTTTCCAAGACCTTTGACTTTTCTCGAATGGATCTGGGGACCCAATCCTGGGCTCTCAGCTCATCCAGCATGGCCCCTCGAATTCTAAATTCCGCATAGGTTTTAAATTGATTGTCTCGCTTCGAATCATATTTATCAATGGCATCCATGAGCCCAATGACGCCTGAACTCATGAGATCGTCAATATCGACGTTGGGAGGCAGTTTGACTGCAATCCGCTGAGCGATAAAGCGAATGAGCGGCGTATACTCAATAATCAACTCTTGCTTGTCTTGATTGGAAAACTCATCTGGACGTTTTTTGAGTTTCAATAGTAGCTCACTCATGGATATCCTCCTTGTGGTTAGGGTTTAATTATTTAATAAGCAAAACACGTACCAACTTAAATTCATGAATCATTTCAACTTCCGGCCACTTCAACTGGATCAGGATTTTGTCAGAACAAGAGGAAAACCGTCAAAAAACCGTCAAAAACTTTCTAACATTTTCTTTCGCTTTAATTTCTCAACCAATGTCGTTCTCTTTAGACCCAATAAATGCGCTGCGTTATTTTTATTGCCAGATGTCCTTCTTAATGCCTGGACAATCATCGTATCCTCAAGTTTTTCGATGAGCTCATTTAAATCACATCCATCGACAGGCAGCGATTCGGGCAGA
>CAZDSE010000099.1:0-7405 GCA_964507905.1 uncultured bacterium
AACCAAAAATGTCTATCTATTGGGACCCGGTTCGATCCTGAACGCTCACACCGCTCATGAAAAAATATCTAAAAAAGAATTGCTGGATGCGGTGCGAAGTTATGGGGAGATTATAAGATCTCTAAAATAATAAAATACCCGATAAAGAATACTGCTCCCAATGGAATGCCAAATTTGGCCCATTCGCGGCTTTTGATCCCTAGTTTATTGGCCACAATAATATTGGGAATGTTTCCGGGAATGAGCATGCCACCGCTAATTAAGAGTGCCATGAGAATGGATTTAAGTTGGATGAGCGTCATGGTGGGGCTGACTTCGGCTGCGGCCAGAGTGGCATTGTCCAAAATGGCGGAACTTAAGTTTAGAAAATAAAGTACAGGAGAAGAAAGTTTCGCCACATAAGTATCGACAATGGGTTTAAATCCCTGACCCAAACAAATAAGCGCAGCGACAAACACGTAAACTTTAACAGCCCGAACGATGAGGGTCTTGAGAGATTCATCGCCGGTGCGAATTTCATCACTTTTGGTCAAATGTTTTCCCAAAAACCATGGAGAAAGAATTCCCAAAAGAAGGATGGCGGGGATAATGAGAACTCCAAAATTTAAAAGTAAATACCAAAAATCCACATTGAGTTTGGATACGACAATGGTGCTCAAAGGCTCTCCAATCGGAGTGAGCGCAGCGCCCAGACCAATGGAAAAGCATCCAATGATGCTTATATAAATTTCTGCTTTTCGGCTGTAGTTTAAAATATGAATGACTTCGACCAAGACCAAGGCTGCAATGATGGCGGTAATGATACTTGAGATTAAGCCAAGAAAAACAATCAAAATGCATATGAGAAGTGGGGCGGCGGAAGTGTTTTCCAGTTTTAAAATGACAGATTTTAAATACGGACGACTCAGTCGAAACAGAAATCCAGCGCCCAGTACGGCCAAACTAATGGGGATGGGTTCACGAATGGCTTCATGAACGATATGGGAATTCCACCCACCGGTCAAGGTGAGTGCTGAGATCCCCATGACCAGTAGAAAGAGTTCCAACTGATTTTCAACGACATGAAATAAAAAAGGGGCGAAAAAAACAATCAGCAAAATGCCAATCAATCCCAGTTCCATTAATGACATAAAAAAGATTTAACACGATACGATCTCAATTTAAAAGTGAATTTTTGAGGGGCCTTGAGTCCCCTTGAGACTTAAGGTTTACTTTTTTATAGAAATGAAATCGGATTGGGATATATGATGAGATATGGCGAATGACGTCTTAATGAAAATCATCTCAAAGCTCCTTCGCGTGGGATCATCCGAAAAATTAGAAAAAATTCTAAGAAGCTCCAATATATATGAAGTCCGGCAGCTCTTTTCTGTATTGGATCCCCTTCAGAAAAACATGCTGATCCAGCTTTTATTTGCTCCCAAATCATCTTCTCGTGTGGTTAGAGATTTTTCATCCGATATTTTGTCTGAGATTTTTAATAATATTCCCAGAGAAATCAAAAAAGATCTCATGATTCGTCTTGAGCCGGATAATATTGCAGATCTGGTTCGAAAATTGCCTGGGACTCAATCCGAGGGGTTGATGGCGGATATGGATTCTTCGAAGAAGACACAGATTTTAAAACTATTGACCTACGAACAGGGCACCGCGGGGTCCATGATGAACCCCAACTTTTTTTCGCTACATACAACAGATACGGTCAAAGATGCGATTCAATTTATACGGACCAAGGGGCAAGTCGAGATGGTGTTTTATTTATATGTGGTCGATACGGAAAAGAAATTATCCGGAATTGTGTCTTTACGGCATCTCATTATGTCTCAGGAAGAGGCCTTGATTAAAGACATCATGAGCAGCCAAGTGATTTCAGTCAAGACAGATCAGTCGCAGGCCGAAGTGGCGCGAATGATGTCTCGCAATAATTTTTTGTCTATTCCTGCAATCGATGAAGAAGGGCATTTGTTGGGGGTCATCACCATTGATGACGTGATTGATCTCATTCAAGAAGAAGCTCAGCAGGAATTGTATCGAATGTCTGGGGTTGAAAAAAATGAACGGGTGTCGACTCCCGTCAGACGGTCCATTTTAAATAGAGCGCCATGGCTTGTCATTAATTTGGGCACGGCCATATTGGCGTCTTTGGTCGTAAACCACTTTGAGGGAACAATTCAAAAGGTTGTTTTGTTGGCCACCTTTATGCCGGTTGTGGCTGGAATGGGAGGGAATGCCGGTGCGCAAACCTTAACGGTCATTATTCGAGCGCTGGCCCTGGGTGAATTTACATTTCAAGAAGCGAAAAAGGCCTTGAACGGAGAAATTTCTGTCGGCGTGGCCAATGGAATTATAACCGGATGTATTATGGCGGTTGTCGCATATCTGTGGAAGGGATCTCCGGTTTTGGGTTTGGTGCTCATGTGCGCCATGATTGGAAATTTATTTATTTCCAGTGCCGTCGGTGTCGTGGTTCCATTGGCTCTGAAAGCCCTTCGCATCGATCCTGCCATGGCCTCTTCTGTGATTGTGACGACCTTTACCGATTGTTTTGGATTCTTTTTATTCTTGGGCCTGGCGACAATGCTGCTCACGTATTTGGTGGTGTGAAATTTTATCTCTCTCAACTTACCCTGGCTTTTCTCCTCCGAAAGACTTTCTGGACTTCCACGCACAAAACCATAACCAGGGACAGCCCAATGATTTTAAACCATTCATGGAAAATGAGGGTCTCATGGCCGAATACATCGTTTAAAATGGGCAGATAAATTCCCAAGATCAGTAAGAACAGAGAAAATAATATTCCCACCACCAAATGGGGATTTGTAAAAATCCCAATTGAAAAAATGGATTTGCTGGGATGTTGGCAGTTAAATGCATGCAGGAGTTGAACGAGAACGGTGGTTGCAAAGGCCACGGTCCTGGCTTTCTCAATCGGTGAATGGAGTATAAAGAGCTCAAATGCAAAAATGCCCAAGACCAAAAAACACATGAAAAAACCATTTACGAGCACATCCCATGTGACTGATTTTGAAAAAATGGGTTCTTTGGGATTTCGGGGCGGATGTTTCATGGTGTCAGACACCGTGGGATCGACACCCAGTGCCAAGGCGGGAGGGGTGTCGGTGACCAAGTTTAGCCATAGAATTTGAATGGGCAAAAAGGGTAAGGGAAAATTAAATAACGTCGCAAAAAGCATAATAAAAATTTCAGACACATTACATGACAATAGATACCGAATGAATTTAATGATGTTATTATAAATGGTCCGCCCTTCTTCAATGGCCATCACAATCGTTGAAAAATTATCATCGGTAAGAACGATATCGGCGGCCTCTTTGGCCACATCAGTTCCCGTTCCCATGGCAATGCCCACATTAGAACGCTTGATCGCAGGGGCGTCATTCACCCCGTCTCCGGTCATGGCAACCACTTCTCCCTGTCGACGCAAGCTTTCTACGACTTTTAATTTTAAATGCGGAGAGACCCGTGCCAACACTTTATATTTTTTCATGGCTTCGTCAAATTGGAGGTCCGTTAATGTTTCAAGCTTTGTTGTATTGGCAATGTCGTCGTCTTTTTGAACGAGTCCCAGTTGATGCCCAATATAGCTTGCCGTGTGTTGATGATCGCCGGTTAAAATCATGGTTTTAATCCCAGCATCTTGGCACTTTTGAATCGATGGAGAGGCTTCATCTCGCAATGGATCGGCGATCGCAATAAATCCCAAATAGATAAAATTTTTCTCATTCGCGGTGGGTTCCAGATCAATTTCTTCTTTTTCCAAATGGCGATATGCGACGGCCAAAATTCGGAATCCTTTTCCCGCCCAGTCATTGACTTGTTTTCGAATTAATATTTTTTTCTCTTCTGTAAATGTTTGGGGTGTGCCTTTCAGTTGCTCCCGGTCTGCCAGTTTTAACATTTGCTCAGGGGCTCCTTTGCTAAATATGAATGACATATGATGATCTTGATAGAGCTTACTCATGATTCGTCGTTTGGAATCAAAAGGGGCTTCTTTTAAAAAAGTATATTGGGTGAGAAGTGTTTCATCTGTCAGGTTGCCTTTGGCAGATAGAATCTTTAATGCCGCCTCTGTGGGATCCCCAAATACTTCCCAATCGTTTCCCTTTTTTTGAAGTGTGGCATTATTGCAAAGAGATGAAATTGTTAAAATAAGTTTTAATTCTTCATTTGAATTGGGATCTACCGGTTCTCCTTGAGATAAAAACGCTCCCTGGGGAGTGAGACCGCGTCCTGTGACATAGACGCCAACATCATTTGTGGATATGAATTGGGCCACCATCTTTCCTTCGGTCAGCGTCCCAGTTTTATCAGAGCAAATGGTGGTGACTGCCCCCAGGGTTTCAACGGCCGGAAGTCTACGAATGACTGCATTTTTTCGGGCCATGCGCTGAACACCCAGTGCCAGTGCGATGGTCACCACTGCCACCAAGCCTTCTGGGATACACGCCACTCCCAAAACAATGGCGGTTTTAATCATCATGAGTGTGGGGAGTCCTTGAAGGATGCCAATTGTTGCCACAAGAAGACATAAGATTACTGTGATCATGACCAAATTCTTTCCCAGAATATTTAATTTAATTTCAAGAGGGGTGGGCTTGTCTTTAATTTGCTGAATCAGATGGGCTATCTTTCCGAGCTCTGTTTGAATCCCAGTGGCGGTCACAATGGCTTTTCCGTGGCCACGACTCGTGATTGATCCCCGATAAACCATGTTTTTTCGATCTCCCAAGGGGAGGTCTTTTTCTGAAAGCGTTCGAGTACTTTTTTCAATGGGAAGGGACTCTCCCGTCAAAAAAGATTCCATGGTCGTGAGATTTATGGTTTCAAAGAGTCGTGCATCGGATTGGATGATGTCTCCCTCTTCGATGAGAAGGATATCTCCCGGCACAATTCGTGAGGTTAAAATCATTTTATACTTACCGTCTCGAATGACTTTGGCCTTGGGGCTGGCTGTGCGCTTTAATGCTTCAATTGTTTTTTCAGCTTTGTATTCTTGTAAAAATCCCAGGATCGTATTGATGACAACAACGGCCATGATCACAATAGAATCTTTAATGTCGTGAACCAGATAGGACACGCCCGCAGCGGCGATCAGAACCAAGATCATAAAGTCGGTCAGCTGTTTAACAAGAATTCTTAGGGTGGAAAATGTATAGCCCTTGGGTAAGATATTCTGGCCTACTTCAATTAATCGTTTGGAAGCAGCATCTTCTGAGAGACCATTCTTTAAATCCGAAGCAAGTTCTAGTGCCAATAATTCTGGTTTTTTTGAATATGCCTTATGGTGACTGTTCTGAGATGGGCCGCTCATTAAAATAGAGCCGCCTGGTGTGCAGCGGATGGGTGTGGACCAGGTCGCTTGGGGGGCGGAAGTATGCAAGACTTGATATGGTGGAGTGTGGCCGATTTTCGGCGCTGTAAGGTTTCAAGAAAATGAGAAAACACTTTTGCCGTTAACAAACAATCTCCCAACGAACGATGCCTTTGGTCGTCTACAGGGATTTCCAAGCGATTGACAATGGCTGTTAAATTGTGACTTTTTTCGTAAGAAAAAAGTTGTCTCGATAACTCCAACGTGTCGATGCACATGTTATTAAATATTAAGTGGGGGAATTGAATTAAATATTTTTTTACAAATCCAAGATCAAACGATGCATTATGCGCGATCAAAATTCGATTGCCGATAAAATTTAAAAACTTTGGAAAGAGTTCATCGATCGTGGGTTGACCCTGGATGTCTTTATCAGAAATGCCGTTAATGGCTTTGACTTGCTTTGGAATTTTTCGTTTGATATTGACCAACGTATTAAATGTTTCTCCGGTGGGTGAGCCGCCTTTCAGTCGAACGCCTCCAATTTCAAGGATATCGTCGCCCTGATCCGGCTTTAAACCGGTCGTCTCAAAGTCAAAAATGACATATTCGAGATCAAATAAAGACACTCTGGACATAATTACGACTCAAAAGATGTATCGTGCGCCAATCTCAATTTCCAATTTACCCGCCGTTTTTGGACTGAGCTCAATCCCCGGGACCAATTGCAGAAAGCCATCCACAGCGCTGTCTTGGATCTCAAAATCGGATCCAACGGGTAATCGAAAAATGACTTGGGGTTCGTCAAAAATGACCTTTACTCCAGCACCGGCATAGCCATCAATGGTCACTGGCTTTTGGATTCGAACCTCGGTCAGATTTTTAAAATGATATAACCCTTCAGAAAAGAGCATGATGTCATCCGAAAAATCGTAACCAAGCGCAGCCTGAACGCCAAACGGTGAGCCAGACCCGAACCAATACTTCCCGATGACGCCCATTTCAGTACCAATAAATCCGCCGACACCCAACAATTTTTGACCGTCAAATTTTTGACTATCCACTTGTTCAGTTTGTTTCTTTTCAACTTTCTTTACCTTCTTTCGAGTCCGAGCGGATGCGTCTAATGCGAGACATGAGATGAGCAATAACACGCCTAAAAATAGTTTAAATTTTTGAGTAGTCTTTTGAGTATTCATCGACCTTCCTTTCTATAATTTTACAAACACAGGATTAAAAATATCTTAGCATATTTTGAGAAATATCTTCAAGAACTTACTATTTCCCACAAGTGTGTCATAGTAAGTTTCAAATCTATCAGAAAGGAAAAGTAAAAGGCTTTGTGTCTTTGAGGTCGATTTGAATTTGGTCAAATGTTTTTTGTATGAATTCCGTATCATAGATCATGACCGTGGATTCTGCATCATTCTCCAAACTAAAAATGTCGTGATTTAAGCTGCCCACCGAAGCGACAACGCCATCTATATATAAGACCTTCGTGTGATTGTATCTCGTTTGATACAGCATGAGCTTTACTTGGGTGTCTTTAAATGGACGATATCCCTTGATCATATAATAGTTATACCAAAAGGGTTGCCACCAACTGGTTTTATCAGAATTGCTCATGATGGTAACATCCACCCCACGATCTGCAGCCCGAATCAATGCGTCTTCAAATTCCTTGGGCAAAACCGCGTGGTTCCCTTGCCAGATGATGGTGCTTTGGGCCATATCGATCAGTTTTAAGTAAGAAGCACTGATAAATTTTTTTCCCAGATACGGTTCATTATAGATAAATCGTGCCAGGCCTAAGTCATCCCCCGCTTTCGCTGGGGGCAGGCTCTGAGCCAACGGCGAAGGATCTCTTTGAAACATTTCAGGATTCGGCGCGATATCTTGTCTAATGCTTTTCCAAAAATCAATATAATGGGATGCCATCTCGGTAACGAGAGGCCCTTCGACATAAAGATCCGTATCTCTCCAAATCATGGTGAGATAATGACGGAAAGGAGATAGACGTCTCAACCAGTCATATCGTTCATCATATAGATTTTGCCCGCCGATGACTGCTTT
>CAZDSE010000100.1:0-7385 GCA_964507905.1 uncultured bacterium
CTTAAATCTGGAGGGATGACTGGAATCACTTCTAGCATCATCCATTCTGGACGATTTCCAGATTCTTTCAGCGCCTCAACCACTTTTAATCGTTTCGACAATTTTTTCTTCAATGCCTCCCCAGATGCTTCTCTCATTTGGCTTCTTAATTCTTTGGATAATTTATGAATATCCAGTTTCTTCAGTAAAGTCAGGATGGCCTCTCCACCCATCGAAGCGGAAAAATCTGCGCCATGCTCCTTAACAGATCTATAATATTTTTCTTCACTCAAGATTTCACTTGCCTTAAGTCCCGTATTCCCCTTATCGGTGACGATATAAGATTCGCAGTACAAGACTTTTTCTAAGTCTTTCAGTGACATATCCAATAGAGTGGCTATTCTGCTGGGCAATGATCTTAAAAACCAAATATGAGCAACAGGACTGGCCAACTCAATATGCCCCAATCGATCCCTTCGAACTTTAGATTGGATCACCTCAACGCCGCATTTCTCACAAACCACTCCGCGGTGTTTCATCCGTTTATATTTTCCACAATTACATTCGTAATCTTTCACAGGACCAAAAATTCTCGCACAAAAAAGACCATCTCTTTCCGGCTTAAATGTTCGATAATTAATGGTTTCAGGCTTTTTTACTTCACCATGTGACCAGCCTCTGATCATTTCAGGCGACGCCAATGAAACCCGGACTGCCTTAATACTTGCAGGATCTTTCGGCTTTTCAAAAAAATTAAGAAGATCTCTCATGAGTCATTCCTCCCTCTCAAACATTTGGTTCTTCAATCAGCTCCACATTAATGGCCAAACTTTGCAATTCTTTTACCAAAACATTAAATGATTCCGGAATACCTGGTTCCAAAATATTCTCACCCTTAACGATGGCCTCATAAATTCTGGTCCGACCTGCCACATCATCTGATTTCACAGTTAAAAATTCTTGAAGGGCATATGCCGCACCATACGATTCCATCGCCCAGACCTCCATCTCACCCAATCTTTGTCCACCAAATTGAGCTTTTCCACCCAATGGCTGCTGTGTCACCAGTGAATAAGGTCCAATGGATCTTGCATGGATTTTATCTTCAACCAAATGATGAAGTTTCAATACATACATGATTCCGACCGTTACATCACTATCAAATGCCTCTCCAGTTCGCCCATCAAAAAGCGTCACTTGGGCTCTATGTGGCAATTCTGCCATTTTTAAATATTCATTAATTTCTTCTTCCGCTGGCCGTTCAAAGACCGGACAAGCGAAATGAATGCCATCCGCCATTAACCGCTGAGACACCTGTTTCAAAGATTTCTCATCTAAAGAATCGACATACTCATCAATTCCCTTCGAGGAATAAATTTGCTTAAGATATTTTCGCAAATTCTTTTCATTCCAATTTTCTAAATACGTATTTATTTTATTGCACAATTCATGAGCTGCCCAACCCAGATGTGTTTCAAGAATTTGCCCCACATTCATCCTGGATGGCACTCCCAATGGATTTAAAACAATATCCACCGTCCGACCATCTGGCAAATAAGGCATATCTTCTTCAGGAAGAATCCGAGAAACAACCCCTTTATTCCCATGACGCCCCGCCATTTTATCTCCAACGGATAATCGTCTTTTCATGGACACATAGACTTTAACCAATTTGATAACACCGGGTGGAAGTTCATCTCCCTTTTTTAGTTTGTCGATTTTTTCCTCAAATACAGATTCGACCATCTTGATCTGCTGATCAATACTTTCGGTAAGTTTTTTTACTCTCATCTCCACATCTTTCTCTAATGGAATATGAGAAATGAGTTCATAAGGAATTTCGTCATAGATTTCAGCAGTAATGACATCATTCTTACCCAAGAGCTTACGATCACCTGCTTTATCCAGTAATTTTCCTGTCGTTTTTTCACCCACCAATACTTTTTTCAGTTTCGTCTTAGCAGTTTCTTTAATGACATCTACTTCTGAGTTTTGATCTCTCTTCAATCTTTGGATTTCCTCTGAAAGAATATTTTTTTCACGCTCATCTTTTTCTGCACCCTCACGTGAGAACACCTGTGCATCAATAATGGTTCCTGCAATTCCTGGAGGAACTCTAAGCGATGTATCTTTAACATTACCTGCTTTTTCCCCAAAAATAGCTCGCAACAATTTTTCTTCCGGTGAAAGTTGCGTTTCTCCTTTGGGCGTTACTTTTCCAACCAAAATATCACCCGGCTTTACCTCTGCACCGATTCTAATAATTCCACTGCTATCCAAATCTTTCAGAGCTTCTTCGCTCATATTCGGGATATCCCTCGTGATTTCCTCTTTTCCGAGCTTTGTATCTCTGGACACACATTCAAATTCTTCGATATGAACGGATGTAAACGTATCATCTCGGATGAGCTTTTCACTCACCAATATGGAATCTTCAAAGTTGTATCCACCCCACGACATGAAAGCCACCATCACATTTTGTCCCAAAGCCAATTCTCCAAGATTGGTCGCTGGACCATCCGCAATCACATCTCCTCGTTGCACTTCATCGCCTTTACTGACAATCGGTTTTTGATTCATACATGTATTTTGATTTGAACGACGATATTTGATGAGATTATAAATATCCACTTCGGATCCAGTTGTGTTTTTTCCTTTGGTCCGAACGACAATTCTCGTTGCATCCACATTCTCAACAACCCCATCATTTCTTGCAACCACGGTGACTCCAGAATCCCTGGCCACCAACTGTTCCATACCCGTACCCACGATTGGAGCACGACTTTTCATAAGTGGAACCGCTTGACGTTGCATATTCGATCCCATCAACGCACGATTCGCATCATCATTTTCTAGAAATGGAACCAAAGCCGCAGCCACACTCACCAACTGACTTGGGGACACATCCATCATGCTGATTTCTTTTGCATGAACCATCGTGGCCTCTCCCCCCACTCTGGCTGAAACCAATTCATCGGAAAAATGAAAATCTTTGGTCAAGGGCGCATTGGCCTGGGCAATGGCATATTTTTCCTCATCCAGGGCTGTTAAATATTCAACGTCTTCTGACACTTTTCCACCCTTTACTTTTCGATACGGAGTTACAATAAAACCGTAATCGTCTACACGTGCATACGTACTTAATGAAGCAATCAATCCAATGTTTGGGCCCTCAGGTGTTTCAATAGGACAGATACGTCCATAATGCGTTGAGTGAACATCTCGTACCTCAAAACCAGCACGCTCTCGGGTCAATCCTCCAGGCCCAAGCGCTGACAATCTACGTTTATGAGTCACTTCGGACAATGGATTCGTTTGATCCATAAATTGCGATAACTGAGAACTCCCAAAAAATTCCTTAATCGCCGCCCCAACGGGTTTTGTATTAATCAAATCGTGAGGCATCAACGTTTCAACATCATGCAATGACATCCGTTCACGTATGGCTCGTTCCATTCTCACCAATCCAACTCTAAATTGATTTTCTACAAGTTCACCCACGGGACGCACACGACGATTCCCAAGATGATCAATATCATCCACACTTCCGATGCCATTTCTGAGATCAATCAGATAACGCACCGTTGACAATATATCTTCTTTGGTCAAAACAGCAGTTTCAAATGAAATACCCAAATTGAATTTATGATTAATTTTAAGTCTTCCCACTCGAGAGAGATCATACCGTTCTGAATTAAAAAATAAATTTTCAAAATAATTCTTCGCCATTTCTAACGTTGGAGGTTCCCCGGGACGCATTTTTTTATATATTTCAAGAATGGCCTCATCCGTACTCGTGATCTTATCCAATATAAGGGTATCCCTCAAATAAGGCCCCACATTCAGCCCATCGATATAGAGAACTTTTATGTCTTCTATATTGTGCTTTTTTAATAATTTTATTTTATCCCCGGTGAGCTGTTCATTACACTCCACAAGAACTTCACCTGTTTTTTTATCTGCAACGTCAGATGAAGAAATTTTGGTCAGAACTTCTTCCTGGGAGATGGGAACTTTTTTAATATTGGCCTTCTTTAAAAGCTCCAGGATATCCTTGGTAAATTTTCGGTTCTTTTTCACAAGAACTTCACCTGTTTTGGGATGCTTAATATCTGAATCCGCACGAAGACCTGCAATGAGTTCCAATTCAAGACTTTTAAAAAATTTGGTGTCTTCAAGATAAATAGTTTCCGTATTGTAAAAGTATTTAAGAAGTTCCTCTGTGGCATATCCCAAAGCCCTCAATAAAATCGTCGCGTGCAGTTTTCGACGACGATCAATACGAGCATATAAAATATCTTTATGATCAAACTCAAAATCAAGCCATGAGCCTCTGTTTGGAATCACTCGTGCAGAATATAATAGTTTTCCGCTGGAGTGTGTCTTCCCAGAATCGTGATCAAAGAATACCCCAGGTGAACGATGCAATTGACTCACAATGACACGTTCCGTACCATTCACAATAAAAGAACCTGTTTCGGTCATCAGCGGAAGCTCACCCAAATAAATTTCCTGTTCCTTCACATCTCGAATATTCCTGGTATTGGTTTCTTCGTTCACATCCCAAACAACCAAACGAACGGTTATTTTTATAGGTGCCGCATAGGTCATTCCGCGATCTCTACACTCATCCACATCATATTTGGGGCGCTCCAACACATATTTCACAAATTCCAATGATGCCGTTTTATCTGCATCGTAAATTGGAAATACACTTTTAAAAACCGCTTGCAATCCGCTATCTTTTCTTTCCAACGGGTCACTCACGATTTGAAGAAACTGCTCATACGATCTCCGCTGAACATCGATGAGATTGGGAAAATCTACAATCGGCTTTATCTTTCCAAAATTACGACGATATCGCTTATTACTTTCCACTAGAGACAACATTATTTCCCCCTCTATAAATAGAAGTACTGATCAAAAAATGGATGTGACTCACTTATTTAATGTCGACTTTTGCGCCTGCAGCTTCTAACTTTTTCTTAATCTCATCAGCTGTTTTCTTATCCACGCCTTCTTTGACATTTTTGGGTGCACCTTCTACCAAATCTTTGGCTTCTTTTAATCCGAGGCTCGTGATGGCTCGAACTTCTTTAATGACATTAATTTTATTATCTCCGGATGCGGTCAAAACAACCGTAAATTCCGTTTTTTCTTCTGCTTGAGCTGCGGGAGCTCCTCCGAGTGCGGCCACTGCCACCGGGGCTTGAGCAGACACTCCAAATTTATCTTCCAATTCTTTCACAAACTGTGACAATTCCAAAACTGTCATATTCGAAATGAAAGAAACGACTTCGTCTTTTGTAACACTAGGCATATGATTCCTCCTTCTTAATTATTCTTTATTTTTGTTCGCCTTTATTTTTTTTGTCCTCAATCGCTTTCACGACATAAACCAGATCGCGTGGCACCGCGGACAATACAGTCACCAAACCTCTGAGAGGGGCAGCCAGAGTTCCAACCAAAAGCGATAGCAGTTGTATTCTGGATGGCAATTTGGCCAATTGTTTGACTTCGCTAAGAGAAAGTTTCTTATCCCCCAGCAAGCCCAATCTCAACTTTAAAGGAACATCATCTTTTGTAAATTCTACGAGCACCTTGGCCACGGCAACAACATCTTCATATCCGAATGCGCAGGCAATGGGCCCTTTAAAATCATTGGATAAAACAGAATTTAGGGGAGTATCAGAAATCGCTTTTTTTACGAGCGAATTTTTTAAGACCTTAATTTCCCCTTTTTCTTCTCTGACTTTTCTTCGCAGGCCTGATAAATCCTCAACATTTAAACCATGATATTCAAACAAAAATAATCCCTTAGATTTTTCTATCTTGGTTCGAATACTATTTACTGTTTCAATTTTTTCGGGTCGTGGCATAATCAATTCACTTAATCTGCTTGGGCTGCAGCAGCTTGTAATTTTGTTATATCCAATCTAAACGCTGGACTATGCGTTGTGGAAATACTCACACTTTTTAAAAAGGATCCCTTGGCACCGGAAGGCTTTTGCTTAATAACCGCTTCAATAAAAGTTTTAAAATTATCCATTATCTTCTCATAACCAAACGATGACTTTCCCAATACAGAATGTAGGTTGGCGGTTTTATCCATTCGGAACTCTACTTTTCCCTTTTTTTCATTTTTAACTGCGTTCGCCACTTCAAACGTAACCGTCCCCAGTTTTGGATTTGGCATTAAACCCTTTGGCCCCAATGTTTTTCCCAACTTACTGACGGATCCCATCATATCCGGAGTGGCTATAATTTTATCAAATTCCATCCATCCACCCTGAATTTTCTCTATCAAATCATTCTCTCCCACATAATCAGCTCCCGCACTTTCAGCATCTCGCGCCTTTTCTCCCTTCGCAAACACCAAAACTCTCACGGACTTTCCAATTCCATGGGGCAAAACCACTGCGCCTCTCACTTGCTGATCACTTTGTTTTGGATCAATTCCCAAACGAATGGCCACATCTACCGTTTCATCAAATTTGGACCGACTCATTTCAAGTAGCAATCGAACCGCTTCCTTGGTGTCGTATTTATTCTGTGGATCAATTTTTTTCTTATTCTCATTATATTTTTTAGATCGACCCTTCATATTTAAATAACCTCTAACCCCATACTTCGGGCTGAACCTTTAATGGTCCGAATCGCAGATTCGATACTCGAACAATTTAAATCTTTTAATTTTAATTCTGCAATTTCTCTCACCTGCTGTTCCGAAACTTTTCCAACCTTGTTTTTGTTTGGCTCTCCAGATCCCTTAATAATGCCAGCAGCCTTTTTTAATAAATCGGCCGCGGGTGGTGTCTTTGTAATAAAGGTAAATGATCGATCCTGATAAATCGTAATGACAACCGGGATGGTAATATTACCTTCTTTTTGAGTTTTGGCATTAAATTGCTTACAAAACTCCATAATATTGACACCATGCTGACCCAAAGCAGGACCAATTGGGGGCGCAGGATTGGCTTTACCTGCCGGCACTTGGAGTTTAACCAATGCTGTTATTTTCTTCTTCGGTGGCATCTTAATTTTTCTCCACTTGTAAAAAATCTAACTCAACTGGCGTAGATCGACCAAAAATACTCACCAAAACCCTCACTTTTCCTTTTTCGGGTTTCACTTCTTCAACCACACCGTTAAAATTGGCAAACGGGCCATCAATGACTCGCACACTGTCTCCAGTCGAAAAATTAGCAGATGGCTTTGCACGCAATGTTCCCTGATCAATTTGTGCCGTCAATTTTTGAACTTCTTCATCTGGAATAGACGGTGGGTTAATGGAACCTCCAATAAATCCAGTAATCTTCGGCGTCCCTTTCACCACATGCCAAGTTTTATTGGTCAATATCATTCGAACCAAAATATAACCAGGGAAAAATCTCTTATTTGAAGTT
>CAZDSE010000101.1:0-7321 GCA_964507905.1 uncultured bacterium
GATTGGCCATTGGCCCCTATTTAAATGTGTATCATTATGAAAAGAATGAAATCACCAAACTTCGATATGTCGATTGGTTCGGTGCGGGACTCTCCTTACATGTAAAACCAATGTCATCTACAAATTTCTTTATCGATGTGAATGCGTATTGGAATTTGGGAGCCTCCGCTACAGAAGGACATGTGGAAGTGAACGACTTTGGGCTTGAAAATGCATCACCCGATTTTAAAACTCAGTATGATCAATTGGCAAAAAATCATTATGACCAAGAAACGCAATTTATTAAAGCTGGTCAAGATAAGGCACAATCGCTGATAAGTCTGGGCTATCCAAAATACACGTACGAAGGTCGTGAATATATTCGCATGGGAAGGAAACAAGACATGTCAACTGACTTTAAAATCCCCGTGGAGGGAGATCGCACACAAAACATAAAGGCCGGAGAAATTAATGAACGCGAAATTATCGACAAATTTACCGTTGAAGCCACATGCACGTTGGTCAGCTCAGTTAATAGACAAGGTGATCTAATCTTGGAATGCGGAGGATACATGTCCAGTCCCAAACTTCAACGATTTGATGGACGATTTCCCCAACTCTACGCCAAAGAATCAGATGATCGCCCCACAAACTCAGGCTCGCATGTGTCTTTGATCTATCGATTATGGGATCAACAAATAAAATATGACGAAAGGAATCCTTGGAAATCTGAATATTACAATAAACCCGTCAACTATGGCCCCACACTGCACTTGACCTATGAACTGGATGAAGATGTGGTGGGACGAGAAATCATCGAATTTTTTAATCCCGAATTGGCCAAGAACAGCATCACTCGGACAAAGACACTGCAGTTATATATTCAGTTTAAGTTTTAAGTTATTATAGGCTAAGTAAGATCTTTTTTGATTAAATCTTCTAAATATTGAGTCAGTGAAATATTCTTGGATTGCGCATGAGATTTTATCTTATTCCAAAGATATGCATTAAATCGAAGGGTTTTATTCACTCTGATCTGAGATAGTGGCTTGGTTCTTTTATCGTTCGATGATTTTTCCGCCCATCTTTTCATGTCTTGATAGCGGATTCCAAAATAGTCAGGACCCATTTCTTTATTTTTTTTAATACATTCGATAATTTCCATGAGATCGAGAGGAATAAAAGCATAGCCAATAAACGTTTTTGGGAAATGAATCAGCGCTGCTGGCAAAACTTCTAACACCCTTGGTTCTACTTTTTTTCCTACCCAAAGAGCTTCTTCGATTAGAATCTTGACGTTGGGCTTTGGCTTAATCCCTTCCCCCAATAAAAATCCCTTGGCAATCAAAAAGCCCAATACTTTTTTCGTTCTTTTATCATTTAACAGCTGAGTGAATTTTTGAATAAATTCTTTTTTCATAATGTTAAGAAGAAAAATAATCCAAATTACCATGATATTTCTTAATTAAACTTCGTAATTTATCTCCATAAATATCAAGCGCCTGCGCAATAAGTATTTTATTTTTTTCCTTAGCTTTAATGGCTTTGGACAAGAGCGCATACAATGGATCTAATCTTAAACAATGCAGATAATTAGATGAGAAAATATCAGTAAAAGTGCTCTCGGGTGGGATCCATATTTCATGACTTAAGGAATCTAATTCAAGTCCCTCCTTTTTTAAGAGTTCATTAAATTTACGCTGAATCCAATGACTTCCTTTGACTATGGCATCCACATCATAAGTGGCAAAAAGTGTTATGTGAGCCTTTACCTCTGGATTTTCCAAAAGGCTCATTTGCCCCAAAAGAATAATTTCTGTTTTAGGAAGTAAAAGCGTCCCACTTTCCCGACGCTCTTCATTCTCTACCTCAATAGCCCTATCCAGGTTCTCAAATATTTGAATTAAATTCATAAGCACTCCCTACCTTTAAGTATATCCATGTTTTATAATAATGCAAATGCAATTTTATATATATGATTTTATTTGTATATATCATATTTTATTTTTATTGAATTAAATATCTCCCTCTGTCCTTCCGATACGAGAGATATGAGAAAAGAAGTGTACTGGTTTATGCTCATATCCATCACGTCCTTTATATTGGGATATGGATATGCACTGAAAGAGGACTATATGCCTCCATCATGGAATAGACAGCCCGCATCATTTGGGGTTCTTGACAATACCGTACAACTCGAAGCCTATGAAGCACGAGAGGCATCCTATTATACGGTGAGCTGGAAACGCAGAGGGGAAGAACCGGTCCACATCCAAATCCCTACAGAAGAATCTGAAAAGGCATTTCTTCTCTATAATATGGTCAAAAATGGAGAGCTTGATTTTTTTACACGAGATTTCAAATCTGGGATACGATCATATCGCTTTTCACATAAAATTCAGAAATAACTTTATTTTCTTAAAACGGACATCGGATCATTATGAGATTCCAAGGCCTTAAGCTCGACAATGGTTTTGGGAAGATCGCGATGATTTTTCTCCCATAGTTTTTCAAACAACGTCAAATCCTGCAGATACTGTCCATAGGCAATGATGATGGCATTGTTGAGGGGGAGTGTTTCAAAAAAGTCATATGATCGCGTTTTAAACTTGGGTTTTATTTTTTGAAAATTATTCTTAATTTTATCAAACTCACGGTCACGATCACGATCGCGATCTAAGACGACTCCTTTATAAAATCTTTCAAGTGACTCTCTCGATTCCTTCATAAATTGAGAAAATATGAGGTCATCGTGTTTGTCATCAGTGGCCGATTGATATGCGATTGATTTTTTTCCATATTTTTTCTCTAAAAAATTGAGCGCGCCTTGATTGCCCACAAATGTCGCAACCCCTTCATTAAAAAAAGTATCCCCTTTTTTATAAATGGTCGCATGGGTGAGTTCGTGAATAATCACATTGGCGAGTGAATGATCTTCGTATTGGAGCATCGTTGAAAAAATGGGATCTTTAAACCAACCCAACGTGCTGTAGGCTGAAACACCTCTTAGATAAGTGTCATAACCATCATCGATATAATCCTTTTGAGTTTCCTTCGCATACTCCAAATTAAAAAATCCCAGATAGTCCACACTCCCTACGAATGGGAACCACCAACTCATAGGGATCAGCGAATCCTTGGGACATACCACGAGATTATACGCCACATGGTTTCGATCGAGAGCCACATATTGTGTGTAGCTATCTGTGGACGTAAGCTTTAACTCATTCAAAGCGAATTGTCTGACATCTTCCACTAATTTTAATTTTTGAACTTGCTCTGGAGAAAGCTTCCCAGACACCAGTGCTTTTTCAATCGATTCTCGCTTTTTATTGATTTGAAGCTGGCCTTTGGACACATGCGTCAAATATCGAATAGAGCAGCCCGTCGAAAGGAGAGATGCAATCAATAGGTACCAGGTACCATGATGAAAAAATGAGCATTTCACACGGGTTGACCTTGAAACAGCTTGAACCAGCGAAATGAATACTGAACAAATGCCCATATCGCCGCAATGGCCGAAATCCAGACGAGAGCTGTGATCACCAAAGGCGTAAATAAATAAATCTTTTTCACGCACAGCAAAAACACCAATCCCAAATTTAATGCCGTTGAAAATTTACCAATCCATTGAGAAGGAACAATGGCTTGTTTCTGATAAAATCGGAGAGCCACTACGCCAAATAACAAAGAAAAATCTCGATACACCATAATGAGCAAAAACCACATGGGCAGTTCGTTCATCGACACAAAAAAAATAAACAGGGAAACCACCAAAAGCTTATCCGCCAGAGGATCAAGCAACATGCCCAGTCGAGTCACTTCATTCCATTTTCGTGCAATGTAACCATCCAATAGATCAGAGAATGCAGAAATCATGACCAAAAGTGCTGAAATCATAAAAAATTGACGAACCAAACAGTAAATTAGAAACGGAATGAGTAGAAAGCGAAAGACCGAAATGCTATTCGCAAGATTCATAGGCCAAATAAAAGAGTATCATTTTTGAAAACTAATTTCTAGAGTTCCCTGAGTCGTTTCTTGAATGGAGAATTTTGGAGTTTCAGCTGTCTGTGAAGTTGTCTGTGCTGATTGCAGGACTGAAATCACTTCAGCGAGTGATGAAGACGACTCTAACAAAATCGTTTGTTCACCCCTTTTTTGGTAGGTTTCAACCAATTTGGACAAATTCTTTAAGTCTTTTTCCAAGACATCCTTTACAAACTGAACTTGGCTGGGCTTTGTCAGATTCAGAAGCTTTAAAAATTTTGTCTCATAATTAATCTGCAAAATCTTGTTTTCAATCAATGCTTTCCTCAAATCTTCCAACGCAATCGTCATATCGATTGTCACTTGATATTCATTTTCAGAAATTTGTGGGCTCGAGGATTTAAAATTCACAACAAAATTTTTGGCTCGCTTATATATCCTATTTTCAACCAAGGATGTCACTTCATCAATCCTCTCTTGGGGGACAAACTGCTGCGTGGCATATGAAATGGCCTTTTGAAATGCAGTTTTTATAGCGTCCTGTGAGGCCTGTTCAACCGTCAGTCCTTCAGTCATGGTAATGAGAGACACATAAGACACTTTCACGGTGGGGGATTCATTGCGAATCGCTTCGGAAATGGTGGAGATCAAAGCGGAGTCATCCTGAGAAAAAAGATTCGTTGCAAGCAACAAACATAGAAGCACAAACGCAGAGATTCCTCGCACTTTGTGCTCGGAATGACTACTCAAACCACACCGCCTTTTTTCCAAATATTTTCTCCACATCTTCTTTCAACTGGTTCGTAGGTATAACCCGGGTAGCTTCACCCAACTTCAGCCTAGCGTCAACGGTTGAATCTTTGTCAGGCACTCTCACATGAAGAATGACTGGACATCCCCCCCGATGCTGACTTAAAATAAATTTTAAATTTTGAAGTTGCTCTGAACTCACCCGATCCGAATCCAGACCAATATGAACCCAAGATGTTCGCCGCTTTTGCGCATCGGCCAAATATTCAATGCTGGTGGATATAATCTTTGCACTGTCTTCTGCCGTCTCCACAGTCCCTGTAATGAGTAACGGCTCTTCGGATATCAATAACTCTTGCGTCTTCTTATATAAATCTGAAAACACAATGACATCCACGCTCCCCTTTAAATCCTCCACCGTTAGAAATGCCATCTTATCTCCCCTTTTGGTAATGGTTTCTCTCAAGTGACTGACCACTCCCCCCAAGCGCACTTCAGTCTTGGTGATGGCAGAATAAAGACTATCGGTATCATGTGTTGCCAATCGCGCCACCTCTTCTTTAAAATTATTGAGCGGATGACTCGACACATAGAGACCAATGGCTTCTTTCTCATACCGAAGTTTTCGTTTTTCTGACCAATCGGGGACATCCGGCAGCGGCAAATTTTTTATAAATCCCTCTTGAGTCTCTGCGGTCTGCTCAAACAAATTCACTTGCCCCACTTCGCGATCTTGTTGGACGGACTGAGCCGCTTCTATATTTTGATCCAACCCTTCCATGAGTTGCGCCCGATTGCTGTGAATGGAATCCATCGCTCCGGCTTTGATCAAACTCTCAAGAACCTTGCGATTGACCTTTCTCAAATCCACACTCTCACACAAATGCGCGAGTGATCTAAATTTTCCAACACGCTGTCTCGATTCAATCACATTATCAATGGCAATTTGTCCCACATTTTTGACTGCACCCAACCCAAATCGGATTTTGGCCCCCACCACTGCAAATTCAAACCGACTTTCATGAATATCCGGCGGTAAAATTTCAATTTTATGATCCTTGGCATCTTGAATATATTGGGAAATTTTATCCGAATCCTCCATCTCCATGGTCAGCATCTGCGCCATAAATAAAACAGGATAGTAGGTCTTTAAATGCGCCGTTTGATAAGCGACATATGCATAGCCCGTCGAATGTGATTTATTAAATCCATACTCCGCAAATTTGGCCATGAGATCAAAAATTTGTTCGGCCTTGTGAGGATCCACATTGTTCTTTTTGGCTCCGCCCAAGAAACGTTCTTTTTGATGGGCCATTTCTTTTGCGTTCTTTTTCCCCATGGCTTTTCTCAAAATGTCCGCTTCACCCAAGGAATAATTGGCCAAAACATTGGCCACCTTCATCACTTGTTCTTGATACAAAATGACTCCATAAGAATCTTGTAAAATTTCTTTTAATTGCGGCAAACTATATTGAACATCCACTCGCCCATGCCTTCTTTCAATAAAGTCATCCAACATATTCATGGGACCCGGACGAAAAAGCGCATTGGCCGCAATGATGTCTTCAAATCGAGTGGGTTTGAGACGCAAAAGCACATTTCTCATCCCTGAAGATTCAAATTGAAATATGCCAATCGTATCGGCTCTTGAAAAAAGCGCGTACACTTTTTTATCTGAAAAATCGATTTTGTCTATTTGAAAAGAGGGATTGTCCAAATGAATTTGCTTCACCACACGATCAATCAGCGTCAGCGTTTTTAATCCCAAAAAATCAAATTTAATAAGCCCCACTTTTTCAACATTTTTCATATCAAAAGACGTCACGACTTCCCCGTCTTTTCCTTTAAATAACGGCATGTATTCTATGAGCGGCCGATTGGAGATCACAATCCCTGCTGCGTGAATACTGGCATGGCGATACAGCCCTTCCAGGGCGAGAGCGGTTTGCAAAAGCTGGCGAATTCGATCATCGTTCGTAAAGAGTTCTTTTAATTTTGGTTCTTGTTCAATGGCCGCCCCCAAGGAAATATTTAAAACATTGGGCACCAGTTTTGCGATTTTATCGACATCGCCGTAAGGAAATCCGTAAACGCGTCCCACATCTCGAATGGCGGCCTTGGCTTGCATTTTTCCAAATGTAATAATTTGGGCGACATTGTCCTTTCCATATTTTTCGGTCACGTAATGAATGACCTCATCCCGTCGATCCATGCAAAAATCAATATCCATATCGGGCATGCTGATCCGTTCTGGGTTTAAAAATCGCTCAAAAATAAGATGATATGGAAGCGGATCAATGAGTGTAATTTTTAAACAAAACGCAACCAGCGATCCCACGGCCGAACCCCGTCCGGGTCCCACGGGGATTCCCCGCGCTCTGGCATAATTCACAAAATCAGATACAATTAAAAAATAACCCGCAAATCCTGTCTTTCGAATAATCTCAAGTTCATGTTTAAGTCGATCCTCATATTGTTTCTTCAATTCATTAAAATTATTATGATTTTTACTGATCGTATTGAGATGCACATCTAAGCTCACTTTGGCCTTTTGCTCGAGCTCGTCATCTAAGCTTATTTGTCCGGGTACTTCAAAATGGGG
>CAZDSE010000102.1:0-7056 GCA_964507905.1 uncultured bacterium
AGAGATCCCGGGGAAAATAGCGATGCCTTGAGCTATCCCAATCAAAAGTGCCTTTCCATATGAAATGGTCGAAAAAAGAGAGGATGAATCTCCATCGCCGGGAAATTTTTTGGTTTGCCACAGGAAAGTTCCGGTGATGAGAAGACCCACGCAGGCGATTTGGGGATTCCAAAATTTTTCTTCAAATATGTTGAAAAGCAGAAATCCCATGAGTGCCGTGGGTATCCCGGCAATAATAATTAAAAGAATGGCTTTGGGATGTCTTAATAGATCCCAGATCTCTTTATAAAAGATGATCAAGGTAGCAATCAGTGTTCCCAAATGAAGGATGAGATCGAATAATAGCGAGGGATCTTTTAGTCCCAGTAACTCTTGTGTCAGGACAAGATGGGCCGAACTGCTGACCGGTATAAATTCGGTCAGACCTTGGATAAATCCCAAAACAATGGCGTCCCAAGAATTAATGTTCCATCTCCTTTTCTATCGGTAATAGAACTTTAAATTGAGACCCTTTATGAAGTTTGCTTTTTACTTTAATCGTTCCCTCATGATCTTTCACAATGCCATAGCTTACAAAAAGTCCGAGACCCGTGCCATGGGTTTTTTCTTTGGTCGTGTAGAACGGGTCAAATATTTTTGACAGATTTTTCTGAGGGATTCCGATTCCTGTATCCGAAATGGTGATCTGCAGCTCAGAAGATTGGGGTACTTTTTGTAGTTTAATTTCGAGTGTGCCCCCTTTGGGCATGGCTTGGATGGCATTTAATAGCAGGTTAAAGAATACTTGCTGTAATTCATTGGCATCCCCTTTGATTTTTGGAATTTCCTTAGAATATTTCTTAGAAATGTGGATGTTTCTGGAAGCACCCGTGGAATATTGAATCAATGGAAGTGTGGAATCAATAATGTCGTTCACTGAAACTGAAGTTTTCTTTCGATATTTTGTTTTCTCAGAAAAATTGAGTAAGTTTTCAATAATTTCTTTACATCTTAAAGAGGCTTTTTCAATTTCTGTGATGTCTGAAAGCATGGGATTTTTGGCATCCAGCTCTTTTGATAAGATCTGAGCAAATGCGGTGATACCGGTCAGAGGATTATTGAGCTCATGGGCGAGGGAGCCTGCCAGATGACCCACAGCTGCCATTTTTTCGGATTGAATGAGTTGCCGAAATAATTTCGATGATTCGGTATGATCCCGATAGTACATGACCATCGATCCCACTTGATTTTTGTCGCCTGGCATTGGAAAGGACCAACTCAAAAAATCTTTATCTTTAAATTTCATGTTCGGTGGTAACACCTTTATTTCTAAAACTTTCCAGTGCGGGACAGTTTCGACACGGGCTTTTCCTATTTGCCAAGACCTCATAACATTTTTTTCCAATAATTCGCTCTACCGGTTTATGAGTAATTTTTTCCGTGGCCCGGTTGGCCTTAATCAGAGTGAAATTTTTATCAATGACGGTGACCAAATCCCCAATGGCATCAAACGTGGACTCCCATTGTCTTGAACCTTGCTCGACAATTTCCAAAAGTTTCATTTTTTCAATGGCAATGGCGATTGGGTTTAGGATGTCGGAAAGTTTTTTGGAGTCGTCCTCCGTAAATCCATGGGGTTTGCGACTGGCCAAGTTTAAGCTTCCGAGGCAGGTGGGAGGGTCTTTGTCATCCATGAGAGGGAATAGAAGAAAAGATTTGAGGCCATTTTTCTTCCATTTTGGCTTGGGGGGTTCACTGGTAGCTCCCATTTGAACCAAAATACTCAGTTCATCAAACTGCACTAATTTTTTGAGGGCTTTTTTGACGATTAAAAATATATCATTAAATGTTTTTGAGCGATTGAGTCCCTTGATGAGGGCATGCACAATTTGAAGTTGGATTTTTTTAGAACGTATGGCGGATTGGGATTGCACCAAGCGGTCTATTCGGTTTTCAATGACGTTTTTAAGATTTAAACTTAAGTGCTTTAAATGATCATTTTGACTGCGGATGACATTTAAAAGTTCTCTATTTTGTTTTAACAGTTCATATCGTTTCCATGAGTTATCAATGGCCATTTTCAGATCTTCATCGTTCCAGGGTTTCGAAATAAACCGATAGACTTCTCCTTTTAAGATCGAATTTTTGGCAATTTGGCTATTAAAGTATCCGGTTAAAAGAATTCTCGAACTGTCGGGCCATCTTTTCTTAACGATGGATAAAAAATCTGTCCCATCCATCGTTCCATGGAGTTTTTGGTCGCAGATAATGACACCAATCGGGCGTTCTTCTAAGATTTTAAGCGCATCCTTGCTTTTTTGAACGGTAAAAAGCTCATATTTTTCCGAATGAAATAGACGCTTCAGCGAAGAAAGAACGTACTGCTCATCATCCAAAATGAGCAACGAAATTTTGTTCATGGTCGATACCCAATTCTTGGGGAAAACAGGACTATTGTACAGGGGTTTTAAGACAGGGTCAATGCGAACGAGCCACTTCGCGCTTCAGGGGGAGAGATATGGCCACCTTATTTCGACCTTCTTTTTTGGCCGCATACAAAGCTTGATCTGCAGAGTGTACCAGTGTCATATCACTTCTGCGTCCCGGGGTGTGATAATTGGAAATTCCAATGCTGACTGTGATTTTTTCTTTTTTGATAAACTGAGAATAGTCATGTTCTTCAATTTTTTTCCGAATTCTTTCAGCCAACATTGTGGCATGTCCAACGGTTGTTTCTGGCAAAATAATGGCAAATTCTTCTCCACCAAAGCGTGCGATGACATCTGTTTTACGGACGGCCGCTGTGATGATTTCGGAAACTTCTTCAAGGACTTGATCTCCGACGATATGGCCAAATAGATCATTCACATTTTTAAAGAAATCGATATCAATCATGAGCAGCGACAAATGCCGGTCATATCGTTGGGCCCGGTCTACTTCCTGTCGTAAAATTTCTTTAAATGCGTAGCGGTTAAATAAGCCAGTGAGCGGGTCTCGAACCCCATAGATGAAGCTCTTTCTGTGCTCGATCCCTCGTTTAATCGAATCAATGAGATCAGTCGTGCGAAATGGTTTCATGAGACAATCGTGAATTTTGTTTCGTAAAAGAACTCTAAAGTTTTCCAGAGCTGAATTTTTAGTTAAAACAATGACGGCAGGGTGGCTAATGATTTTGGTGCATTTTTTGATAAAATCGGAACTATCCGATGCCAAAAATTGATCTTGATCAAAGAGGATTACGGCCACATCTTCGTGGATGGCGGTTTTGGATGCCTGTGTTAAATCCTGCTCTTCAAAAATGACATAATCCAGTTTTTCAAAATAAGGTTTTAACGATTTTGCGACCGCTCGACACCCCACGCAAAGGATTTTAATGATCACACTCTTTTTCTTCTTCATATTTCGTGCCAACTTTTTAGGACCTTCTGACATTTTTAATGGGGGAGAGATTTAATAAGTAATTACAATTACTTATATCGCACTTAACACGTTATGTCAATTGTCCAAAACAACATAAATTATTGAATCTTCGTCAGTATTCTGATGAATCGCTGTCAAAATATTGGCACTGAAGAATGTGACTTATTCTAGGATAAAGATCTGACTTTGACCATCTTTGAAAGAAAGGGTTGATACGGCAGCTTTACTTCCATTGGTGTTTAAAGAAAAATCTTCTATTTTAGAATGATCAAATGCCGGAATAGATCTCCACTGGTCTTCAATGATGGTGTAGGTTTTTAACAGGTTGGATTTATAATCTTCGGTTTTTCCCTCAAGGATAATATGGGAACTATCGGCACTAAATTTCACTCGGTTATACGAAGAGTTCATGCCCGTGAGGGATAACTTCTTGATGACTTGAGCTTCATCGGTATCCACAATTAAGTTGAGTGAGTCGTCGATGATGGCATATTTTCCATTGGGGCTAACAGGGACGGCAGATTGGATCCAATGAGAATCAGGCATCTCATAGCTGGAGCTAACCTTGCCTCCTTTAATGATCGAAATAAAGTTATTGTGTAGGGCAACGATACTACCAATTTTGGGGTTATATCCAATTCCTCTGACCGTCCGATGATCCGTTTCAATCGTTTCCCGACGACCTGTATCTAACTCGGAAAACTCCACTGATCCCGATGCCCATAATATCGATTTACTGTTTTGGGTAAATGCAAAGTCATAAATTTCTGATGTTTGAAACCGAGGCATAAAAAAAGATAATGAAAGATTTGAATTGGACACATAATCGATCTCAAATACAAATAGTCCAAAAAGAGTCAGAATCCCGATCTTGGTTCCATCTGGACTGTAGATCATTTTTTCTATGGCCAGTTCATCAAATGGGGAGGATTTGGTGATGATGTTATCCGAGGTAAGGTCAAAAATCCGGATGGCACTTTGCTTATTGCTATCCGTGGCTTGGCATATTGTAAAAAGGTATTTTGAATCTGGACTAAATGCGATGGCTTTAATGGGCAGATAGCCCAAATTATCAAATGTTTTTGTAATTTTGAAATCTTGCGGATCGGCGAAGCTGACACGCGAAAATAGTGTCAAATATGCTAGCCATATAATGATATTTATCAATTTTTCTTTCATGATTACTCCAGATTGGGGGAAGGCCAAATTATATACCGCGAAATTGCCTAAAAGACAACACCGGCCCAAAAACTCTTTCGTCCGGGAATCCGAACGATTTGTCGGACGTCCGACAAAGTATGTAGAAATGAAATGAAATTTCTCAATGATTTCAATGGCGGGATATTACAAGCTTTGGCATGGAAATTGCTGAACCAAGATGTCATGAGAAGGCGATTTAAATCCAGATATTATTATACCGAAGATGAGCTGGCGGCAATCAAGGAAGAGTGGTTGAGTGATAGAGCTCGGATTGACGCTGAGCCCCCGTGTGGATACTATGTTGATCGATATAGTGAGTATGCAAAATATTTGGCCACTGCAAATTTGCGATCGATGTTTAGAATGGCCTCACACTTATATAGACATCTTCAGGAGGCGGAGTACTTATTTCTTTACGAAGGTGAAGACATCTTGATAACAGATGTATTTCGGAGGATAGAAGCAAATGGATACTTCGTTAAATCAAAAATTGAAGAGAAGGAAGTCAGAGCACACATTGGAAAAATATCATCAAGACAGACGTATAGACGGTTCTTCTGTAAATACAAATAAAACGGTACAGTATGGAGACAAACGTTATCAGCTATCTCCTGATTTTGATGATCTTCCTGAATGTGATTTTGAAAATCCAGAATATCAAAAATGGCTTCATGAGCGTGATCGGGCAAGGGCAAAAAAATATGGAAGACTGTCTCTTGAAGAATTTGAAAGTATTGTGAAAGTTAAAGATGTTTTATTGAAGACAAAGCCATCCCTCACTCGGAAGCAAGCGTTTGATTTCGCATGGGAAAAAGTGATGAATCGAAAACTTCCGATAGATGCTGCTTGAGTTGCTCCTCGCCTCGTTTTTTGATACGATCACTCGTTATGACTCAGACAAAGTTTGATAAACCCTATTCACCCAAAGAGATCGAAGAAAAGTGGTATGCGTTTTGGGAGAAGAAGGGATATTTTAAGGCGAATCCCAACTCAAAGAAAAAACCCTATGTCATTATGATGCCCCCACCCAATATCACGGGTGTTTTGCATATGGGACATGCGTTGACGTCAACGATTCAAGATATCTTAATCCGTTGGAAGCGAATGAGCGGGTATAATGTGCTTTGGCTTCCGGGGACAGATCATGCGGGGATTGCGACACAAACCGTGGTTGAAAAAGAGTTGGCCAAAGAGGGAAAGACACGTCACGATCTTGGGCGTGATTTGTTTTTAAAACGGGTTTGGGAGTGGAGAGAAAAGTATGGTCGGTCGATCATTATGCAAACCAAGCGGTTCGGATCGTCTTGTGACTGGAGCCGGGAACATTTTACGATGGATAAAGACTTGTCCCGCGCAGTCCGGGAAGTTTTTGTTCGCTTATATAATGAAGGGCTGATCTACCGAGGAAGTTATCTCATCAACTGGTGCCCCAGATGTGAATCTGCGCTATCGGATCTAGAAGTCAAACAAACGGAAACTCAGGGAAAGCTGTGGACGCTGATTTATCCGTTTCAAGATGGAACAGGAGAGATCCGGGTATCTACCACACGTCCCGAAACGATGTTGGGCGATACGGCCGTTGCCGTTCATCCAGATGATGATCGCTATCGCTCTGTGATTGGGAAAAAGGTTCTTTTGCCCTTGGCCAATCGTGAGATTCCAGTCATTGCAGATAAATATGTGGATCCCGCCTTTGGAACCGGGGCTGTTAAAATTACGCCCGGCCATGACTTTAATGATTTTGAAATTGGGAAACGACACAATCTGGTTTCTATTTCTGTCATCGATTCCAAAGGAAAGATGACCAAAGAGGCGGGCAATTATCAAGGTCTGGATCGATTCCAAGCCAGAAAAAAAGTTTTAGAAGATTTAAGAAACCAAAATCTTATTTTTAAGGAAGAAGACTATAGAGTGCTGCTCAGTCGGTGCGATCGGTGTGAAACCGTTTTAGAACCACGTCTTTCCATCCAATGGTTTGTAAAAGCAAAGCCACTTGCAAAACCGGCCATTGAAGCCGTTCGAAAGAAAAAAGTTCAAATTATTCCTTCCGGATGGTCCAAAACCTATTTTAATTGGATGGAAAATATCAAAGATTGGTGCATATCGAGACAAATCTGGTGGGGGCATAGAATCCCTGCGTGGTATTGTAAGTCGTGTGATAAAATTACGGTGGCTGTTAAAGATCCAACTTTGTGTCAACACTGTAAGTCCAAAGAAATTTGGCAAGATTTTGATGTGTTGGATACCTGGTTTAGTTCAGCGCTCTGGCCATTTTCGACTTTGGGGTGGCCCAATCAAACAAAAGATTTAAAGGTATTCTATCCGTCGGCGGTGATGGAAACGGGTTTTGATATTATTTTCTTTTGGGTGGCCCGAATGATGATGATGGGGATTCATTTTATGAAAAAACCGCCATTTCAATTTGTCTATCTTCACGCCATGGTTCGAGATCTGGAA
>CAZDSE010000102.1:7066-7286 GCA_964507905.1 uncultured bacterium
GATCGATCCTTTGGATACGATCCCCGAATATGGAGCCGATGCGCTGCGGTTTACTTTGGCGGCGTTGGCAACCCAAGGCCGTGATGTGAAGCTTTCAGATGATCGAATAGAGGGCTACAGAAATTTTATTAATAAAATTTGGAATGCCACGCGCTTTACGCTCATGAATTTGGATCCGAAATTTAAATGTCAAAAATTAAATTTTAAAAAACTGGATCCT
>CAZDSE010000103.1:0-7185 GCA_964507905.1 uncultured bacterium
CGGAATTGGAATTCTAAAAAAGATATTGCCAATTCCAACCCCCACTTGGATCAATGCAATTATAAATAAAACACCAATCGACTCGCGGAATTTGGAATCCCAGGAAACTTGCCAGGCCGTGGCGAGCAGCACGCCAATCGCAATTAAAACGCCAAATGCCATCAACCGATGTGAAAAATGAATGGCCACATGGGGGTCAAACGGCGGAATCCACTGTCCCAAACACAGAGGGAAATCTGGACATGCCAAACCAGAATGAGATGAACTGACCCATGTCCCCAAAATAATTTGCCCGTAAATCATGAGTGTTACGATTGCACTTAAGAGAAATAAAATATTCTGGCACTCTTTTAAACTCCCATGGAATTCAAATCGGGATTCATTTAATCTAAGAAACATGAAAAGCAAAGATGACAAAAATAAAAATGCAACGGCCACATGGATAGACACATAAGCAGGGTTTAATAATCCTTTGACCGTTAATGCCCCCAATAAAACTTGAATGATCAGCAATATCACTGAAACGGCAGATAACAGTCCAATTTCTCGTCTCAGATAACGACTGCCCCACACGCCAGCGGCAATACCCAATGTCAAAAATCCCACACACGCACCGAACAATCGATGTCCCCACTCGAGCAATATGGGGAATTCAAATGGAGGAATTATTTTCCCATGACACAGTGGCCAATCGGGACATGCGAGTCCAGCGCCATGGGTTCTGACCACACTCCCCCATACAAAAGGAGAAATGTGAGTACTATGTTTATTTCTAAAAGTTTTTTCATACGGGATCCTTTACCCTTAGGCTGCCAAAGATTTCCTGAAGAGACGATAGCGCCAGCGTGTCTCAAAGGATATCTTTGGCAGCCTAAGGCATCAGGATGACTTATTTCAATCCTTCTTCGATAAAATAAAATGTATGAGCGCCCACCGTTCTCGTTCTCCTAAATCTGCGAATGAGGGCATTGTTGTTCCGGGGAGTCCTTCGGTTAAAATTCTATAAACATCTTTGGGCTGGCCAGTAAACACCCTTTTCATCGAATGACATGTTATACAATATGTCTGATGCAACACCCTTCCACGCTCTACGGCTTCTTTGGAGGGAACACTTAAATTTTCATGCGCATGAGTTCGTACTTCCAACGGATGGGCCAATTTTATTTTTTGAGCTGTGGGTTCTTTTCTTAAGAGCAAATCACTCCCTGTCAATCCCACAAACAGCGCCAAAAAAACAAATGACGAGGCAAATACGACCTGATTCAATCGATTGTCATATTTGAGATGCATGAAATACAAACACACGAGTGACGCCTTGATGGTTGCAACCAACATGGCCACGACAATGTTAAATATTCCATAATTATAATAACTCACCCAGACCGTAATCACCGTCAAAACAAGTAAGCACATCCAAACCACCAGATATGCTCTTTCATGACCTTTTATGTATTTGAGAAAGTTTTTCATGTCTTTCATTCACCGAGATCCTTCGCTTTGCTCAGGATGACAGCTCCTCCTCTATCCTATTAAATACATCAGCGGGAATAAATAAATCCAAATTAAATCCACCAAATGCCAATAAATTCCCGTCATCTCAACGGGCGTAAAATATTTTGAATCAAATTCCCCTTTTTGAGTTCGCACCCAAACCCAAGCAATGAGTCCCATGCCAACCAGAACATGGATTCCATGAAGTCCCGTCATCATAAAATAAAGCGAGAAAAATAATGGCGCCCTCACGTGTGCGATCTCTGCAAATGAAAAATGAACTCCGGGCAAAAGACCTTCGTGAATTTTGTGAGTATATTCGAAATATTTAACAACCATAAAAATGAGACCACACACAAATGTGATCGCCAGCAATCGCGCCGCTTTCTTGGATTCATTGTGCTGTGTGGCACTGACCGCCATGGCCATTGTAAAACTGCTGCAAATGAGAACCACCGTATTTAATGCCCCCATTTTTCGATTTAAAAATTGACTGGCCTCGTGAAATACTTCCGGATAGAGCCCACGATACATAATATATGTGACAAAAAGCCCACCAAACAGAAGAATTTCTGTCACCAAAAATAACCACACGCCGAGTTTAGATGCTTCGAATGCTTGTTCTGCAGAATCAAAATGATCTGGCACAATGTGAGAAGAAGTAGTTGTTTCATTCATAAATTTTGTTTTTATGACTCCTCGAAATAATATCATCCATTCCTAAAATCGTCCTCATCTCGTTACCCTTTTATCACCCCATACTGGTATGGCCCCTCGGTTACCGTGGGGGTGTGGTCAAAATTATGTGTGGTGGGAGGAGAAGACAATTGCCACTCCAATGTCCTTCCATCCCAGGGATTGGCTGTCGCTTTTTTCCCTTTCCAAAACGACCAAATAAAATAAATAAACATAATCAGCATTCCAATCCCAATCAACCCAGAGCCCACCGTCGACACCTGATTCCAAATCGTATATTCCGCGCCATAATCATGATAACGTCTCGGCATTCCCATTTTTCCCAACCAAAATTGTGGGAGAAATGTCACATTAAATCCCACAAACACAAATGCCCAAGAAATTTTCCCAAATAGTTCCGGATACATTTTCCCAAACATTTTGGGCCACCAATAATGAAGTCCGGCCAAAAGTCCCATCACCGTTCCGCCCATCATGACATAATGGAAATGGGCCACCACAAAGTATGTGTCATGCAAATGCACATCCACAGACAATGCGGCCAAGAAAAGTCCAGTGAGGCCACCGATAGTAAATAAAAATATAAATGCCAGCGCATATAGCATCGGCGTTTGCAGGTGAATGGATCCTCGATATAATGTGGCAGTCCAATTGAAAATCTTAATGGCCGTCGGTATGGCCACAAACATCGTCAAAATCGAAAATAAAAAATTGGCCCACTCCGACTGGCTACTCACAAACATATGATGTCCCCACACAATAAAACTAATAAATGCAATCGCCAACGACGAATACGCAATGGCATGGTATCCAAAAATATGTTTCCGAGAAAATACCGTAATCACTTCACTCACAATCCCCATGGCAGGAAGAATCATAATGTACACGGCCGGATGTGAATAAAACCAAAAGAAGTGCTGAAATAAAACCGGATCCCCACCCAGTTTCGGATCAAAAAATCCAATCCCCAGCACACGTTCCATCACCAAAAGAAGGGTTGTAATGCCGATCACTGGAGTGGCCAACACCTGAATGATGGCTGTTGCATAAATGGCCCACAAAAATAACGGCATTCTGTGGAATGTCATCCCCGGCGCTCTTAATTTATGAATGGTCACAATGAAATTAAGTCCCGTTAGAATAGACGAAAATCCCATGATAAATACCGCCAATGCCACCATAATCACGCTGGTTTGCGTACGAATGCTGTAAGGCGTATAGAAGGTCCATCCCGTATCGACGCCACCGGTAAAAAGAGTCGCCGCCGCGAGCAAAGCGCCTCCAATAAAAATATAATAACTCGCCAAATTTAAACGCGGAAACGCCACATCTTTGGCACCAATCATAATGGGAAGAAAAAAATTTCCGAGTGCTGCAGGGATGATGGGGATAATAAACATGAAAATCATAATCGCCCCATGGAATGTAAAAAATTTGTTGTAAACATCTGGCGAAAATAATGCCCCAGGTTGCCAAAGTTCCAATCGCACGAGCAGCGCAAAAATTCCTCCGATAGCAAAAAAGAACATCGTGGCTGCCAAATACATCACCCCAATGCGTTTATGATCCAGCGTTGTCAACCAAGACCACAGGCCGCCGCCCTGTAAGTAATTTCCGTGCTGTGCTGTTTCGTGATTCATAAAGTCCTTTATTTCAAACTCTTAAAGCGATCACTGCATTGATCTCCGTATCGGTCAATGTCCCCTGAAATGTGGGCATGACCGGCGTAAATCCTTTGACCACCTTTGCCTGTGGCTGCATCAATGATTCACGAATATAATTTTCATCTCTCACTAATTTTTTGCCATCTGCAAACTCAACTTCTTTTCCAAATATCCCCAGCAGACTTGGCCCAACCAGTGATTGACCCGTGATCGTATGGCATACATTACATCCGCGCGTTGTAAAAAGTTCTTTCCCCAATTCTACCGGATTGGCTATAGCCACCTTGCCACCTTCTTTTGGCTTTTCTTGAATCCACTGATCAAATTCTTGGGATTCAACCACTTTTACTTTTGCTAACATTTTAGAGTGGGCAGTTCCACAATATTCTGCACAAAATACGGGATGTTCTCCAACTTGAGTCGCCGTAAACCAAAGAGTCGTATACGCTCCTGGGACCAAATCTTGTTTTAATCTAAAATTAGGGACAAAAAAACTATGGAGCACATCGGCCGAACTCATGAGAAGTTTAACCGGCTTATCTTTGGGCACAATGAGTTCATTTGTAAGTTTTTTCCCATTTTCATATTCAAATTCCCAAAGCCATTGTTTCCCGATGACATTGATTTCAATAGAGTCACCCGGCGCATGCGTAATTTTATGATAATCGATCCATCCCCACACAAAAATACCCATCACCAAAACCAACAGCACACCACTCACCGAACTTTCCATGAGCGTATGACCGGTAATATAGGGTGTTTTAAACGGATCCCATCTGGAACGATGATATTTAATGGCGAAATAGACCATCGCAACAACGACGCCCACAAAACTAATGAGACTTAGCCAAAAAATGAAATTAAACAATGAATCAATATGAGGAGCCAATGTGGACGCTTGGGGAAGCATGTTATGGGTGCTTGGGTATTGAAAATCTTCTATGAATCGATTTTTTCAATATCCCTATCCTTTCTTTTCCACATGAGTAAGGCCAGAAAACCTATCACTCCCATGACAGTCAAAACACCCGCCCCCGCCATCATCCGTTTGGCTAAGAGCGCGTATTTCTTACCTTTAGGGTCGTAGTGGTAACAAAACAGCAAAATCTTGTCAACGATATTGCCTATTTTTCCCTGCGCCGCCTCCAGAATGGCCAACCGAAAATCCAACGTTCTGAATTGTATGCCATATAGATACCGAGAAATTCTGCCATCCGGCGTCAAAACCATAATCGCCGCAGAGTGTGCATACTCTTTTTGAGCTGGATCATAGCGATATTTAAATCCCAATTCATTTGCGAGTTTTTTTATGTTCTCTTCTTGGCCGGTTAAAAAATGCCACGATATTTTTTGAGCCCCAGTGCTTTGATTTGGCGTAACCCCATCCTTACTGCCATCTTCGCTCTTTTTTTCAGCCCCCTTTATATATTGTCCCTTCTTTGTGATCGCATCTTGATACGTCTCCTTTGGATTGATGCTGACAGTCACCACCTCAAAATTTTCTCGAAATGACATGGGAAGACTCTTTAACGTCTGATCCACACCTCCCAAAAGATAGTGGCAAATATTGGGACACGTATAATACGCCATCATGAGGACAACCGGATGCGTTCCATCAAAATAGTTTTTTAAAGAAACGCTTTTTCCATCTTCGTTCACAAACGAAATATCTTGAGAAATGGGTTCACCCAAATGCTCTTCAAGTCCAACATCCTGAAGTTCTACGGGGACAGGTTCTGAAGCCAAAGCAGGTGAAGCCAAAAAGAAGAAAAACAAAAAAAGACTCTTAAGGGTCTTTTTTTGTTTTTTTCTTTTTGCTGCCAGTTTAAAATAATGTCTGTATATATTGAACATCTTCTTTTGTGAGTGGTTGATCTGCACCGAATAGATTTTCTTCGACTTGATCTTGATTTCTAAATCCAGGAATGACACAAGCCACCACTGGATTTGCCAATAAATATTGAAGTGCCACACGCGACAAATCTTTTCGTTCTGAACCAAATCGGTCTTTCAATTTTTTTATTTTGGGTTCCAATCCCTCCAAGTATTTTGGCTGAAACCGCGTTTGACTTTTTCTCACATCCCCATCTGAAAACTGGGGAGGATTTTTGGGATCGTATTTTCCCAACAGCAATCCCTGAGCCAATGGACTAAATGCCACATAAGACATGCTCTCTTTTTCCATTACTTTCCGAAGTGGGCTTCCATCACTGATCAAATGATCATCCAAGGCCGATGCCCAACTTTGAATGACCTGTGGTTTTGTTTTGGGAATGACCCGAATAATAGAATTCATCGAATAATCCGATTGCCCAATCACCCGAACCTTGCCTTCTTCCTTTAATCGACACATCATATCAACCGCTTCATCCAAATAGCGATCATTTTGGCCAAAGCCTGCATTATGAAAATAGTAAATATCGATATAATCCCGATTTAAATTTTTGAGAGACTGTTCACACTGATGACGGATATGCGTCGCTTCATATGGATGCGCGGCAGTTCCCACAAAATATCCAAGCTTTGTTGCAATGACCACTTCTTTGGATTTGCTACCCAACGCTCTTGCCAAGAGTCGCTCCGCCCGACCATTGCCATACACATCGGCGTTATCAAAATGATTCACGCCTTTTTCTATTGCCCAGTGAATGGCACGCGTGGCTTCTTTTTCATCCACATTGGCCCATCCGCATGAAATGCCACCATTCCAATTGAGACCTCCCAAAGTCCAACATCCCAGGCTAATTTCAGATACAGATATGTCTGATTTTCCTAATTTTCGGTATTTCATAATGCTTCATAACTTATAAGAATCTTTTGTATTTATTTCAAGTGCTATTCTGATCAAAATATCCATAATTCTATAGTCACATCCTTAGAAAAAAATGGCTGGCATGGACATTTTAGAGATGTCCCGCCCGTCATTTTTTTTTAAAAAATTTCTCAAAAATAAATCGCCTATTTTTATACCCCCCTCAGCAAATCTGACAGAGGAGTTGCACATCTCGACAATTTGACATATGCCAAAGCCCTTATGATTCAAAAGCGGCTCTCACTATTCAAAAATCTCTCCCCTAAAGAACTTTGGGCGACGATTTTAATTTCTACATCCGCCGCATTCTTACTCTGTGGATATGAAATTTTACGAAGCTCTACCCAAAGTTTATTTCAAGCAAACTACGGCACAGAAAAACTTCCTCTGATTACGGCCCTGATGCCCTTGGGAGTTATTTTTCTTCTTTACATATATGCAGTCATTCTGTCCTACATGGGATCCAAAAAAACACTTTTAATCACCACCCTTCTTTCGGGTCTCGTGATGTGCATCGGATAT
>CAZDSE010000104.1:0-1767 GCA_964507905.1 uncultured bacterium
ATCAAATGAGTACTGAGTATTATTTTAAGATGATGGCTCGCGCGACCGATGTTCTCAACGCCAATTATGAAATATCTCGAGAAGAAATTGCCATAGAATCATTTCTCCTGTCTCAATCGGAAAGATTAAAATTTTCAGAAGCAAGAAAATATCAAAGTGCAAATTATATGAAGAATATCATTGCCTATATGAAAGAAGACCTCTCGTTAAAGGCCGATTTACTATATGAGTACGACGGGATTCAACAGACGAATTACAAAACCCATCGTATGAGAGATGTCCTGCATGAAAAAATCCAATTGTATACAACTTTTATTCGAGAAACAGAAGACGACTTGCGCGACATTTTATTAAAATATGACTGGCACGTGGGAGATCTGAATTTTGATGGTATCGTTAATGATGAGGACAGAAACAGATTGGAAGCAGTTATTGAAGAACCATTAAATATTTCCAATATTGAATTTCCTTGCTTTGATATTACAGAAGATGGCGAAATCTCCAATGAAGATTTAGAACTCTACGACAAACTAATTTTTCATCGATAATTTACTCACTATATCCTTGAATCAAGATGACCCATTCACCCGTGTAACCATCCAGGACCGCGAGAAAATTGGTTGAATAATTATCGCGTCCACCCAGTGAGCCCGTGAAAAATTCGAAAAAGTCTCTTTTAAGTTGATTTTGGGTTAGTTTTACAAGGGAATTTAAGAGATTTTCTCTGAATTTTGTATGACCCACCAAATTTGCGCCACTGTCTTGACTTACAATGTTTTCAACTGCACTATCCAATTCATCGCGATTGACACCTACGGTTTCGATGGTTACTTCTTCTAAAAACTCACCACCGCCTTTGGAATAGAGCAATTGGCGCAAGATGTCTTCAGATGTTAATTGACCGGACCATGAGTCTGCGCGATGCAAATCCAATGCTCCGGCATTGCCCCCAATTTCTTCTTTTACCAATTTACGTCCGAGTTTGGCCAAAGGTTTTAGATCTTCTGATGTGACCCGTTTGATTTTAGAAGATTGTAGATCAAGGACGGATCTTTCCCCATTCCAGCTGAGATATGTGGCATTCTTGTCGAGATTTTCTCTTAAGGTTTTAAGAACGTCTTTGTCTTTAATTTTTTCGGTGCTTTCGGGTAATACAGAAACCCACTTCCATTTGAGGTCTTCCAATGATTCACCTTGTTGACAAGATTCAAAATCTTGATTGACCAATCCCACCAACTTTTCATTGGGCGTTCGAACCATGAGGATGCAAGAATCTCCAACGACATGTGGGTCCAACTCGCCAACCACGACCTGTTCAACAAATCCCTTGAATGGTACAAGCGCAAATGTTGGAACAGCCACCAAAACCAGTAACATACTTAGTATTATTTTTTTCATATTCGATACTCCTTTTTTACATTGTTAAAAATAATTTAATGGTTTTTCAATATGGTGCTGATCTAATTTCTTGTCAATCTGGGATTTTAAAAAATGATGGAAATATTGCCTATTTTTATACCATCGCCGCGATGGTATAAAAATAGGCAACTACTTACTGCTGTGGCGACGGAGCCAGATTTTCAAATGTTGTATATTGATGAAGAAATGCAAGGCGAACGAGACCGATGGGGCCACTGCGTTGCTTGGCGATGTTTAGTTCTGCGGTGCCTTTCCATTCGCTTTCTTTATTATAAAATTCATCTCGATACAAAAGTCCGATGACGTCTGCATCTTGTTCCAGGGCTCCGGAGTTGTGACTGACAATTC
>CAZDSE010000104.1:1777-2506 GCA_964507905.1 uncultured bacterium
GATGGTCCGGGGACAGTGAGGTCATAAACTTCTTCTTCTCCATCCGGAAGAATATTAATCACTCGATCCCAGAATAAATCATTCGTTGCTATGTCTTTTAGATCACTGTTTTTTAGAATGGAGGCGTATTCGTAAACGGTTGTCCTGGAGGGGGCGAAACAAAAATGAGCACTTCCGCCATATGCGACTCCTCTTATGGCTTGCATTTCACGCTGTGTCACGCCCTGTTCTGACATGAGTTCTCTAATTTGAGCGAATACTTCTTTTGGAAGAGTATCAACATTCGTATTTTCTTTCAAACCCAGTAAGCTCCTTGCCAGTTGAGATGCGGGTTTAATTCTGGGGCCAAACGCTCCGACATTATCTAGAAAACATTTGATATTGCTCATTCCAGAAATATTTACTGTAAACCATGTGGATTTACGTTGATGAACCTCTCGGATGCGTGCAATGATACCAAGTCTCAAAAGAAGAAAGGCAACATCCTTCGACAAATCAATACTTGCGGTAGAGAAGTTAATTCCCGGGCTTCCCTTTTGACCAGGTCTTCGAGGTACGATGGTTCCGTCTGTGGCCCACAAATGTTGTAAGAGAAGAGCGATTTGCGAATTAGAAAGCTTAAATGCTTCTTTCGGGACTCGTTTATAATGAGAGCGCTGATTAAAAATTCCCAAATTTCTTAGCCACGCATTAATTCCTTTAGGAGTCCATCGATTTCCGTTTCCACTC
>CAZDSE010000104.1:2516-7126 GCA_964507905.1 uncultured bacterium
CACTCATTACCAATTGATGCCAGTTTCCCTTTCCAGGATATAATTTGACCTTTGCTCCAAACTCTTTTTCAGCGCATTCCTTGACGAGTTTACTATTTTCATCTGATCCAGTGGTATATCGCAGTGGTTGTCCTGATAAATAACTTCCGTCTCCAATCAGATGGCCCAATAAGGCCACTCTTTCATCTGGCCACTGGACAATATTTTTAGGTTCTGGGACTTGACGGGCCAGGGCCAAACGATCCCCTGTATGTAAATTCTTAACCCTCACCCATCCATTTGCACCAAATAGACGATGTTCATCTGTGGTCCGAATGGTGCGGCCGCTGGCCAAGCATACTTTATAAATTGAGCGCTTCCCAACACGCCAAACTTTATCACTTTGGGCAATTATGATTTTTCCCTGTGGTGAGACAGCCAATACTTCAGGGGTTAAATTTACCAAGTCTTTAATTGGAGCTCTTTGTCCATCTTTTAAGACGACCAGCGTATCTCCAGTGACGCACTCTCTCAAATCCGACATCTGCGGGCGTTTGTCTTGACGGTTTTCGGAGGAACGGTTCAGTTGGGAAAGTGCTATGACAGGTAAGGAAAGTTCTTTTGCCAAAGCTTTGAGACCTCGTGAAATTTCAGAAATTTCTTTTTCTCTGGATTCTGAATACATACTTCCCCGCATGAGTTGAAGATAGTCAATGACGATCAGTCCCAGATGATGTTCTGCTTTTAATCTTCTGCATTTGGCTCGAATCTCAAGAACAGACATGGATGGAGAGTCATCAATAAATATGGGAGATTCCGATAATTGCCCAGCGGATTTTGTGAGTTTCGGCCAATCGCTGTCATTGAGACGTCCAATCCTCAGACGAGAAGCATCTACTTTTGCGAGAGACGTTAGCATTCTCATGACGAGTTGTTCTTTGGACATTTCTAGTGAAAAAACGGCTGTGGGAATTTTAGGATAGATCGCTGCGTACTGGGCAATATTTAACACAAGACTTGTTTTTCCCATGGAGGGACGTCCCGCGATGATGATGAGATCAGATGACTGAAATCCAGAAGTAATTCGATCCAATTCTTCAAAACCAGAAGGAACTCCTGTGATGTGTTCTTTTTTCTCGTATAATTGTTCAATCACCTTGAAACTGGATTTCACAATATCCCGGATGGGTGTAAAGCTTCCCTTAAATCGTCGGTTTGAAACATCAAATATGGATTTTTCAGCAGAGTCCAAAAAGGCATCTAAATTTGGATTTTCTTCATAGCCGCGAGTGATAATTTCCGATGAAACCAAGATCAGTCTTCGCAATATTGATTTTTCTCGAACAATCTTTGCGTAATAAGGGACATTCGCTGCGGTTGGAACGCTATTCATTAGTGTCGCCAGATACCCTGAGCCCCCCACCTCATCCAAAGAACCATGGTTTTTAAGTTCTTCTGTCAATGTGACAAGGTCGGCCGGCTCCCCTTTTTCAGAAAGGGTTACCAAAGCTTTAAAAATTTTTTGATGAGAGGGTTTGTAAAAATCTTCGTGTGCCAGAACTTCCAATGCGCGGTAGAGAGCTTCATTGTCCAGCAAGATGCCACCCAATATAGATTGCTCTGCCTCAATATTTTGGGGTGGAACCTTTTGGAGATTAGGCAAGGTCATGACCTATTTTTCAGATCGAACCTCCACTTTGAGAGATACGGTCACTTGGGAAGGCAGCTTAATAGAAATTTCATGATTGCCCAAAGATTTAATGGGTTCCAAAAGCGCGATACTTCTTCGATCTAACGAAAAACCCTGTTTGGCCAAAACTTGATGAATGTCTTGACTCGTGACCGAACCAAAGAGTTTGTCATTCTTCCCAACTTTTTTCGTAACGACACAGCTCACTTCAGAAAGCCTTTTGGCGAGCTCTTCGCTTTGGGTTTTTTCCTTTTCCAATCTTTTTATGATTTGTTTTTGATGGTATTCCAAATTTTTTAAATTTTCTTGAGTGGCCACCAGGGCTTTCTTTTGGGGAAGAAGAAAATTTCTGGCAAATCCATCTGAAACATTGACGACATCACCCGGTTTTCCTAATTTTTGAACATCTTCTCTGAGTATGACTTTCATGCAATCCTCCTTAAGCTTTGGGCTTTAATACAGATTTTTGTGTGGGCTTTCCCATGTGGCCCCTAAAATTAATCCACAAATCAAAAAAACCAAAACATGCGGTTAGAAGTGGAAAAAAAACAAGCAGGGTATAACCCAGCGCTTTCTGACCCGAAGTGAATTTTTTAATCGAAAAATAATAGGCGGCGATGGATAGGCCTTGTAAAAAATATATGACCGCAAAAATGACCAAAAGATTATTTGAAATGCTGGTCAATATCGGAACTTGGATTTCGTGAAAGAAAAAACCCAGGATAAAAGCCCAAATCATATGGTCGGGGGTTTTCCATCGTTTAAGATCATGAGCAGTCAGCTGAATACCAAATAAATTGAGCAGGATTGTGGATAGCCAAAGCACAAGAATTAAAAGGCCAATGCCATACCCCAGAAGTTTTTCTTTTAGGAACGAAGCGGTGAGGCTGTCTGCATGGGTTGAAATTTCGCTGGCTTTTTGTTTCCACTGCTCAAATTGGGCGGGTTCAATTTTCCAAGATTTTAAAATGAGTTCCTCTTGAGTCGAGATCCACTGAGGGATTTGATTCAGTGATGTGTATACTTTTTGATATATGAACGAGTACGGATGTCCTTTGGAAAAAATGAAGAGTGTTCCGAGATAACACATGAGTATGATGAGAACAGACCTCATAAAGATTTGATCTACCGATAATTTTCTCCGGGCGAGTTCAGAAAAAATGGTGGCAATTAAGACCGCCGTTAGTAAAAACAATAAAACGCTTTCATTGGATTCCAAAAATATAATTCCAATGACAGAAGACAGGGCCAAAAGAGAACCCCACATACGTCCGTATCTTAAATACCCAAATATGAGAGGAAGCGGGCTTAAGAAAAATAAAAATCGGGTTTGAAAAAAACACATAGAAAGAAGCGGGATCAAAGTATATGCAAAAACTCCTTCCACAAACTGTCTCGTATATGTGAGCTTCTCTCTCATGACGTGTTTATAATTCGTTGCTTGCGTAAGGGATCAGCGCAATTTGTCTGGCACGCTTAATGGCCAAGGTTAGAATTCGTTGATGCAATGCACAGGCCCCAGAGATTCTGGAAGAAACGATTTTGGCTCGTTCAGTGATGAAGTTTTCTAAAAGTTTATAGTCTTTGTAGTCGATTATGATTTGCGAATCCGCACAGAATCTACAAATTTTCTTTCTTTTTCTTCTGTCATCTTTGTCTTTATCTCTTTCTTTTGTTCTTTCTTTCGTTCTTTCTTTTGCGTACATAATTTTAGCTCCTTAATTGATTTAGGCGAACCGTCATTTGTTTTAGAACATCGTCTCGAATGAGAAGAGTTCTTTCTAGCTCTTGAACTGCACCTGGTTCAGATGTGTAGTTTACATAAACATAATGTCCCGTCGACTGTTTCTCAATTTTGTAACCGAGTCTTCGAATTCCCCAGTCGTCGATATTATTTACTTTTCCTTTGAAGTTTTTAATAATGTCAGAAATCTTCGCATTGATTTCTGAAATTTTCCCCTCAGGACTTTCTGGATGAGCGATATAGATTGTTTCGTAGTTAACCATTTCATGCCTCCCTATGGATGATCAAGCCCCAACCTCACATTGGGTTGGAGCAAGGATTCATGCGTTAAAATTATGTTTTTCTATATCATGCGTGATGGAGCTCAGCAAGTAGTTTTTCCAACTTTTCTGTCGTGGAGATGAGAGTGGATTCCAGGGCTTGCATTTCTTCGCGTGAAAAAGCAGAGAGGACATAATCAGAGACATCGATATCCGCGGTCAGCGGACGTCCCACACCAATCCGAAGACGATGAAAATGGAGAGTTCCCAGTGCCTCTGCAATGGATCGGACTCCCTGATGGCCTGCATCTCCCCCTCGAAACTTATGCTTCAGTTGCCCAAAGGCGAGATCAATATCATCGTGAATCACAATTATATTTTCAGTGGGAACTTTATAAAATGTTGAAAATTCTCGTGCGGATGTTCCACTTAAATTCATATAGGTCTGGGGTTTAATGAGAAAGCCCTTGGATTCTTGCAATGTGGCTTCTGCGTAGAGGGAATTAAATTTATGAGATTTAAACTCCAACTGGTGATGCTTTGCGATATGATCCAGTGCTAAGAAACCGACATTGTGCCTTGTTTTTTCGTACTGACGACCCGGATTTCCCAAACCAAAGATGAGGAACATTTTATTTTTTTTGGCGGTTATTTCTTTCCTTCTTCTTTCTTCTTACCGGCTTCAGGCTTCTTGGCTGCATCCGGTGCAGGAGTTCCAGTCGCCGGAGTGCCAGCAGCACCTGCAGTACCCGATTGAGCAGCCGTTGCCCCTTCACCCGCAGCAGGCGCGGCAGCTGCTTCGGCTGGCGTGGGAGCTACAACTTCTTCTTTGGCAATCGATACGGTGACAACTGTGTCATCATTTGCGAAGGTAATTTCAAAATCTTTGCCTTGAAGCATATTCAGGATATTGCTCTGATAGGCAAAGAGTCGATTT
>CAZDSE010000105.1:0-7070 GCA_964507905.1 uncultured bacterium
CTCATCACCAACGCTCACCCCAATTTCTTTTAAAATCACATTTGCATTTTTCCCTATATAATCTTTGTTGGGCTTGGACTCTTTTAAAACCACTTTTTCAAGCTGTTTAATTTGGTACGTACTGGCTTCAAAGGCCCCAAATTTTTTCATAGTACTTTTCAATTGATCTGCAACCTGCTCCACACAAATAATTTCTTTTTCTGCAATGCACACAATATTATTATCGAGGCTGGCTCCGAGCACAATATCCCGTGCGGCTTGTTCGATATCCGCAGTTTCATCCACCACCGCGGGCGGATTTCCAGGTCCCGCGGCAATCACCTTTTTCCCCGAGTTCATCGCCACACGGACCACATCTGGACCGCCGGTCACCACCAATAAATTAATTTTTTTATGTTTCATGAGCTCTTGGGCTTTCTCAATCGTTGGCTCATGAATACAACTTAAAACATTGTGAGGTCCGCCGGCATCAACGATGGCTCGATTAATAATATCAATAACTTTGGCACACACATTTTTGGCCAAGGGATGCGGATTAAAGACCACCGAATTTCCCGCTGCAATCATTCCAATGGAATTACAGATAATGGTCTCTGTTGGATTCGTACAAGGCGTAATGGCACCAATCACTCCATGCGGGGCACGTTCAATCAGCGTCATTCCATGATCTCCGGTAAACACATTGGGTTCTACGTCTTCCACACCAGGGGTTTTATGAATGACCAAGAGATTCTTTTTGATTTTATCTTCAATTCTACCCAGACCCGTTTCTTGAACAGCCATTTCTGACAAAAGTTTTACTTCTTTCCGACAGGCCGATCGTATGGATTCAATTATTTCTTTTCGTTTTTCAATAGATAAGAGTGTCAGTTCTTTTTGAGATTGGATCGCCGCATTCACGGCCTCGTCAATAGAATCAAAAAGACCACTTTTTGGAATAAACTTGAGTGGAGAGACTTGAGTGTTTGGCCCATTTGGGAGTTCGGATCCTTTGAGTTTTTCAAGAACCTTCTCGATGACATAAGAGATTTGCTTTTCATCAAATGGGAGACGCGTGGACAAAGACATCTAATTAGACCTCTTTTGTAAAAACGGTTTCGCCTTTGACGGTGATGGTATCGATGATGGCCATGATCACGGCATCCACCGGTTTATTTTGGGTCACTTCTGTTTGACGCGCAGAACTTCCAGAGGCATAGAGAACCAATTCACCCACTCCTGCACCAACGGAATCCACGGCCACAACTTGCGAACCGTTAGATTTTCCAAATAAGTCTGTTTGCTCTACAACCAACAGCTTAACACCAGACAAACCAGCGTCTTTCTGTGATGATACAACAGTCCCTACAATCCGACCGACTTGCATAGATAACTCCTGTCAATTCTTCGCACTTTGTGCGAAGAATGACCACTAAGCTCTGACTTCTTTTTCTTTTGCTTTTCTGGCACCTGGCGTTTCAGGTCCACGTCCTAAGGGGAGTACCAAATCAACATTGGTATGGGGACGAGGAATGACATGCACGGCCACGAGCTCACCCACTTTTTCAGCACTTCTCGCACCGGCTTCGGTAGCGGCTTTCACTGCTGCCACATCACCCCGAACAACGGCCGTTACAAGTCCTGCTCCAATTTTTTCATAACCCACGAGTTCTACTTTGGCGGCTTTCACCATGGCATCTGCTGCCTCAATCATGGCTGCAAATCCTTTTGTTTCTAATAGTCCCAATGCGTCTGACATATTTCCTCCTTGTTAAAGTTATTCCCTAATTTCTACGCCACTAACCGCCTCTAAGGCTTTAATGGCTGCTTCACGAGCCGAATCAATTTCAGATTCTGTACCGCTCAAATAAAGTCTTCCAAATGCTCCAAATGGAGTCATTTCTACCAAATAAATATTGGCTGCTTTTTCAGCTTCATTGGCCGCAAATGCAATGTATGAAGCCGGATTGGTTTCCAAAATAAATAAAGATTGACCGGGAAGAACCATGTTTCCCTGACGTCTCCTATTAATGATGGTGGCCTGATCCGATTCAATGGATCGAATAACTTGATTTGTAACCACTCTTGGTTTTTGACGCTTCTCTTCTGTGGTTTCAAGCGCGGTTAAAATCGCTCGACCCGCTTGTTGAACTTCTCCTTGTTCTGGATGATGCGCTTCCAACATTCCAAATGATCTCTCTACAATTTGATATGCGGGACGAACTTTTGTGGCTTTGAGCGCAGAATCCAACACCCGATTAATCGCAATCCCTGGGGCAATTTCTACGAAGATAGAAGCGTCATATGGAGAGGGAAGAAATCCATTCGCCGTAGTGCCTATAAAAGTGGCAAGCTGGGGTTGCAAAGAGTCCAAGACAATAAATGTTTTTAATTGCGTCATAAACGTTCTCACTTAAGCGGTGAGTTGCCTATTTGTCAATTGGGAATTTTTGGCATGAATTTTCGTGCTGATACCCCTTTATATATGATAGGAATTGTTGCATGTCTTTTAAGCACCAACATACGTTAAGCGTTCGGTTTTCAGATGCCGATATGCTGGCCCACACCAATAATGCCGTTTATTTTAGCTACATGGAGGAAGCGAGACTCTCCTATTTTGGAAAACTCGGATATGAAGCAAAAGAGTTTCACAAACGATGTCCTTTTATATTGGCCTCTGCCAGCTGTGATTTTAAATCACCCAGTTTTATTACAGAAGAGCTCGTGGTTTACTTGGGAGTCACAGAAATCAGACGATCTAGTTTTATTATGGAATATGAAATTAAAGAAAAATCTTCCCAGCGTCTGGTGGCGCTCGGGAAGACAACGCAAGTCACGTATGATTTTGGTAACCATAAAGTGATGTCGGTTCCACAGGAATTAAGAGAAAAGATTGAAGCCATGGAAGGCAAAAAATGTCCTCCGATTAAATCCCAACCATCTTCTTGAATTGCGCTTCATCGATGACAGATACATTCAACTCTTTGGCTTTTTTAAGCTTCGATCCAGCTTCTTCACCCGCCAAGACAAAATCCGTGTTCCGACTCACAGAAGACGACACATGACCCCCACGATCTTCGATGATTTTTTTGGCTTCATCACGTGAATAAGTCGGCAATGATCCTGTCAGGACAAAAGTTTTTCCAGAAAAAATTCCGATTTTTTTAACAGACTTTGTAAAAGAAATTCCTTTTTCCAAAAGTTTCTTAATTTCTTCCACATTTTTCTTATCTTGAAAGAAATTATAAATCGATTCTGCCATCACAGATCCAATTTCATGAATCTGCTCTAACTCTTCTTTAGAGGCTTTCATGATTTTATCTAAGGTTTGAAAATGATCCACCAACACTTTTGCCGTATTTTCTCCCACATGGCGGATTCCCAAGGCATAAATGAACTTATCCAATGATCTTTTTTTACTTTGATCAATGGCATCTACCAAATTTTGTGCAGATTTTTCGCCTTGTCTTTCCAGTTCTAAAATTTTCTCTTTGGTCAAACTATAAATATCTGAAAAATGCCGCACCAATTTTTCATCTGCCATTTTTTCAATAATTTTCCGCCCCAGACCTTCTATATCCATGGCCGTCCGAGACACAAAATGAATAAGCCCTGACCTTATTTTGGCTTCACACGCAATCCCCACACAGCGAGAAATGGCTTCATCCGGATCTTGAACCACATCACTTCCACAGACCGGGCAATGGGTTGGCATTTTAAATTTCTTTTCTTTGCCAGATCTTTTAGAAGTAACAACCTTCACCACTTCCGGAATCACTTCTCCCGCTCTCTGAACAAATACTGTGTCTCCAATCCGGACATCCTTTCGATCAATTTCATCTTGATTATGAAGTGTCGCCCGAGACACCTCCACTCCCCCAATGTGCACGGGTTTTAAAACCGCCACTGGGGTTAACGCCCCCGTCCGACCGACTTGCACAATGATATCTTCAATCACTGTTGTTTCTTGTGTCGCTGGAAACTTATATGCAATTGCCCATCGGGGACTTTTCGCAATCTCTCCCAATCTTTTTTGGAGGTGAAGGTCATTGACTTTAATCACGATGCCATCTATTTCATAAGCAAGATTCTCACGTCGATCTAACGTTTTTTTCCAAAACAAATTAACAGCATGGATGCCAATACATTTTTCTGAAAATGAATTTATTTTAAATCCATATTTTTTAAGAGCTTGCAAACCATTCCAGTGGGTCTCAAACAATTCACCATTCATCTCGCCGATTCCGTAACAAAACATATCTAAATTTCGTGAAGCAGTAATCTTAGAATCCAATTGCCGCACAGATCCCGCTGCCGCATTTCTGGGATTGGCAAATAATGATTCTTCATTCTTTGCCCGATCTTCATTTAATTTTTTAAAATCTTTTAAATTCATAAAAACTTCACCACGAACTTCAATCCGCTTGGGACAGTCCTTGGATAATTCCAAGGGAACAGAACGTACGGTTTTTATGTTTTGGGTAATATCTTCCCCTTCTTCCCCATCTCCACGGGTCGCCCCGGTCATTAATTTTCCATTTTCATAAATAAGCTCCACTGCCAGTCCATCCATTTTGTACTCACACACATATTCTATTTCCTTGTCCGATTTTAAAAACTTTTTCACCCGTTCATCAAAGTCATTCATCTCATCTTCCGAAAATGCATTCGCCAGACTCAGCATGGGCATATGATGTGTATACTTTTTAAACTTGTCGATCGGCACTCCACCCACTCGCTGGGAGGGAGATGTGGGACTTTTTAATCTGGGAAACTTGTTTTCTAATTCTTCCAACTCTCTCATCATCCCATCATATTCACGATCCGAAATCTCCGGATCGTCCAACACATAGTATCGCCAGTTATGACGATGAAGATCTTGTGTGAGTTTTAAGATTTTCTTTTTGGCGTCTCTTTCTGTCATGGGAAGATATTATACGAAGGTTGTGGGGGGATATTCAATAAATTAAATACAAAAGGGCATGCCCTAAAAAGGATCTTATAGTTTTAATGCGGATTGCAATTTTTTTATCAATTCAACGTTTGTTTCTTTAGCAATTTTTCGAACATTAAGAAGTTTCCACTGAATACCTGGAAATTTTTCAACATTAGGAACACCCAAAAGACTCCACTCAGGATTACCCTGCTGCAAGCTTATAAGAAATTCCTTTTCATCTGAAGTTACCTGCGATCTTATCGCTTCGATAAGCTCCGCCCTAGTATCATACAGTTCCTTTAGCGAAATCGGATTGGCAACCATCAGTTGAAATTCTTTTTCATAGATCCCTGAAATATCTTTCAAGTTCGGATTAATTAATTCATGTAGGGGACGATCATGAGAAGAGAGAAACACCAAAAAAGATTTTCGGATGTCATCCGTAACCCCTTCGTTATCCAGCAATATCTTGATATCGAATAAATCTCTAGGGTGCTGTCTGTCCAATGCTGCACATATCTTACCCCCGTATAGATCAGGCAATGGAACAACAGAAATGCTTGTGCTAAGTTCAAATAATTTTTCCGCCTCTTTAACCAAATCCATTTGGCGTGGTTTTGTGATGGTTCCTCTGAGCACTCCATTGGGTTCAATCTTAATATTGCCATCCGAAGAAACAACAACAAGTTTTACAATTCCCCCATCTCTCCTCATTTTTTGAACTTTCGTACCTGCGACTATTTTCTCTATTTTTGTTGCGATGTTTTCAAGCGCACCATTCATTTTCTCAAATGTGTGCTTTCGATCTTCAATCGGTACATAAGTTAAATCAATATCAACACTTAACCGTGGCATGGGGCGAACAAACATATTGATAGCAGTTCCTCCCTTGAGTGCAAAAATATTTTCTTGATCAATCGCAGGAATACATTTCAACATAAGCTCGGCTTGCTTATAGAACGGACTTTTCTTCATGCTTCCCTCGGAATAAGAATTTGATATTTGGCATTAAAACGCCCTTTGGGAGAAATAGCACGCTTTCCTTTTCCCAAATTGACTTTTGACAAATTTAATTTTGAAAACCACGAATGCCCACTTTCTTCAGCAAAATAGAGAAAGAGCCTTTTTGCTTTAATGGAAGTACAGTTTTCCAAAAGAGATTGAACAACATGACTTCGCAAGATGGCTAAATTTTCAAAGATGAGTTTGGCTTCCTCGAATGTTTGTTTGGCTGGAACTCCTTCTAATAATTCAAAAATAGCACGTTCTGGACTGGAATAGGTCATATTGAGCCTGTCGAATTCATGTTCTAAAAAATCTATCCCACGCGTGGGTATTTCTAAAGTTTTATCAGAAAAGAGTTTGGTATGTTGAAATTGAAACTGTGCTATTTTTTTGAGCTCAAAAACCCATTTTGGCAGGCGACTCAACGAAGAACTATAAAGCCATAGCGTTGGTATTGTATTCATAACAAGATAATGTCCAAGTCCTTTTATCTCGAGAGCACTTTTTCCTCCAACCCATACCCGAAGCCCTTGCAATTTTTGAACGGCATAGACAACTCCCTGCCATGTCAATTTGTCTCCTTTTCTCAAAACAACCCCCTTGGCAACCCGAGTCACCCAATCATATTCCTCGTAACGATCCAGTAATTGCCTGGATATCCCATTTTTCTTTAACCATGCAGTGGGAGCCGCAGCCCCTTGGGGCCAGTGTTGCAATAGCTGGTTAAGTTTATTACTTTTTCGTCTATCCATGATTTACATTATTACATAAAATAGAACTTAATTACAAGCACTAAGTTTTAATTTATACATATTTGTCTATCTAAGATAGACAAATATGTATTAATATAAACCAGAAACTGCCCATATGCTATTTTAGAAACTAAAATAAGAGTTACTACTATTTTAGAAAGTAGCCTATTTGTAAAATAAAGAAACCACTTGACAACTACTACATATGTAGTAGTTAATAAGCCGCATGAGTCCAAAATCATACGAACTGGGTCCTTTGGAGATGGAAGTTATGGGAATATTGAGCCCCAATCACAGTTTTTCTGTATCGGACATCCAAGTCAAACTGAGATCCTGAAATCATGATCTGGCGGATACAACGGTGAGGCCCGTACTCATGAAAAAACAAAAAAAAGGAT
>CAZDSE010000106.1:0-7063 GCA_964507905.1 uncultured bacterium
TGGATTTTATAGTCTCATTAACCTGAGAGACTACAAAGACACCATGAAGCAATCACCCGCAGTGTCCGCTGCACTCATCCAAACCAATATCGGAAATCTGGACAAGCGTGCAGCGACGAGTGGATATGCGGAAGCGGTTGAATATGCCCGGACCATCAATGAAAAACTCATTCTTCAAGCATCCAAGAATAAAGATATTGATCTCATCATTCTTCCTGAGACATCCGTACCCGGTTATTTTACACCGGATCGCCAAATGAACCGCGAAATCATGTTTAATCTTTCATCCCGGGCGAATGTCCCCATTTTATTTGGCGGCTATAATAAAACCATTCATCCCGATGAAACACGGATCTATAACAGTATTTTTTTGATTTCCAATTTTTTTCAAGTCTTGGGAAGTTACGATAAGATTAAACTTCTCATGTTTGGAGAATTTCTCCCATTTTCTTCTATTCTTCCATTTTTAAAAAAGCTGGTTCCTGCTGCTGGAGATTTTTCTTCCGGAAATCGTCATGAAATATTCCAGCTAACGAAAGAGCTAAAATTAATTCCACTCATTTGCTTTGAAGGTATATTCCCAAATTTCGTAAGACAATTTTCCAAAAAAGGGGGACGATGCATCGTTATTGTGTCGAACGACTCTTGGTTTGGAAAAACCGCCTGCCCTTATCAGCACTTGATGCTCCAAGTGTGGAGGACCATCGAAAATAGAACCCCGATGCTCAGAGCCGCGAACACCGGAGTCAGTGCATTTGTCGATCTCACGGGAAAAATTAAATCACAAACGTCCACCCATAAAGAAGAAGTTTTGATAGACAAAGTGAACATCATCGATCATCAGACATTTTACAGCGCATACGGAGATGTGTTTGTGTTCATCTTAATTGCGATATTGGCTTTGTTTTATATTATTTTTCTGGGACTGGCTTTTAAGCACCGCTCATATCATTAAAATCAGATTAGAATTTGTTCTCAAAAAAATTTCTCACTTTTACATTTCCGAGGTATAATTAAATTCGATACAGCTATGAAGATAAATCAGAACGTTTGTAGATTCATACTCGGAATGTTGTTGTTTATAATTTTATCTTGTGGAAACAACAAAGATGAACTTCCCAGTGCTGCGATTAAAACCTCGGATAGCATCCAGCTGGTCGATGATGCGGGAATGTCTCCTGCAACGATTATATTTCGAGGGTCCCCTTCTTCTATTCGTGGAAGTTCAGTTGAAAAAACAACGGATGTGCCCTTCGATGCGCAGATTAATTTAAATGTTTCTCCTCAGGCCTATTCAGCAGTTCAATGGGGGCGACCTGAGCCGATTCAAGTTGAAATCATATTTATAGACACAAAGCGTGTGGAACATCCCTTTCAAGTCGAAACCATTCAAAAAGGCCCGGATTTAACAAAGCTCACGAGGACCCATCCCATCCCTTTTCCCATTGAAGACATCGCCATGATCGTTTTACGTGTGGATGGGAAGGAAGTGGCCTGGCACCCGGCCCATCAAAAACCATCCTCAAAATCCGAATATTGACCATAATTGTCACCGTCCAAAGAATTTTCAATTGTCATAAAGATGGGTTTAAAAAAGACGAAAAACTTCATTCTCATCTGTTTTTCATAATTTTAAAAGATGAGTCAATTTAGTCCTTTAGAAACCAAATACGGTTCGGACAGTTCTCTGGCATTAAAATTGCTTTGATATATGGGTAAAGGACGAATGGAGGAGAAATCTCATGTTTAAACTGACAAAATATTTTTTAAGTGTTTTATTCTTAATCGCATCGGGTCTCCTGTTTTTTGGATGTGGACAGGGAGAACAATTGAGAGAGGAAAAAAGTGTTTCAATGACCGTTCCTCTGGTTCAAGATTGTTCCCAGGGCGTTCCACCGGGTGCCCAGACCTCTACTTTAGATGGACGATGTGTGGTGTTGAGTTCCTATAGCTCGCAAGTCATTCAATTGCCCTATGAGCAAGCAAACATTGAATCCATTAAACTCAATATGATTGATCCATCCGGTCAAAGGCATCAAGTGGGTCAACTGAACGGGGATATCAATACCATTCAGGTTGGAAATTATATCTTCATTACCGACATCAATAATCCAAATAAAGCATTGGCCAGGATGAATATTCGTGGGAACCAAGCCTTTGCTGAAATTAATTTACATGAAGGGAATCAACCATCTTATACGGTTGCCAATGTGATCCAGTCCTATTGGCAAACAAATCCCGTATCGGCTCAAATGGAATTTGTGTTTACCAAGAAGAAATAAGTTAGAATTTCTTTTGTAGACTTACAAAAAACGTACTACCACCGACTCCAGGAATCGTATAATCCCCAAATGACCGAAGTGTGTCTCTCAAATTGACTCTGGTCAATGGTGCAGCCCATGAGGCCACAAGCGATGTACTATAATCATAATCAAATGACAGTGTCGGCTTTAAAATCAAAAGCGATCGTCCAGAAATGGTCTCAAGCTTGGTCTTATATTGTCCTGATCTTCGGTAATTCAAATCACTCCCCATTGAGACTTTGTATCCTGTGTCTATCCGGCCTCCCAATGTCGTTTGCCATTCGTTTCCGTATGCCTCTGTACTGGGATCTGAATCCACTTTAATAATGTATGAAGTATCTGTGGTCAGACTTAAATGTTGTACTTCCCTTAGGGTTGAAAAGTTAAGAATGACATCCGTCCGATTAAAAACAAACTCATGATCGCTTTGGAGTGGGATCTTAATCCCCCCCCGGAGAAACGCAAACGTTGGGAAGTCCTTGACCAATCCATCAAAGATCACGCCTTCCAATCCAATATACGGGTTATTGAAGGAGGCCTCATTGGCCAGGGTCGTAATGGGAAGCCTGGCCCCAATGCCAAACACCGGAGTAAATGCAAAGCTCCCTTCCACTTGTAAGGTCTGCAAATTTGCTTTGCCATCCCTGTGTAACGAATGAATCCCCCCCACTTGATATGAGGTATTGAAACCATGGACCATTTCTCGAAGTTCAATATCCGCTTTTTTCTCAATCTGGGCGGCAAAACCACTGCCTCCCAACATGAATATCCAAAGAAGAAACATCGAAAATAAGAATTGAGAAAATAAAAATTGAATAGACATCATTTGACTAAATACCATAAAAAAGCAGACTTGTCATTGACTATGCAGTTACCGATCCCTATATTGCATTCATGGATTTGGAATTTAATATCTCGCAATTAAAAGACGTCGAATACCTATTTGTCCAATCGGCCCAGGGGAATCATGTCCTATTTAAACCAGAACATATTAAACAAGTATTTACGAATGAGAAATCCACAAAAGATTTTTATCGCATCCAGAATATGCCGCAAATGAGAATTGCCGAAATCAACCGTCTGCTGGAAACATTGATGGTTCAGCCGACTTTGCTGGAAAAGAAAAAGTTTATTGAAGATTTGTCTGAAAAAGATCGTGGTCTATTGATTCGCGCATATTTTTCTATATTGGACTATGCCCTCTTCCAAAATAAAAACAACATACACTAATCTAATCTTCGTCTTTGTTTGTTTCGGTCACGAGCTCATCTAACTCATCCAACATATTTTTCAGTTTGGAATGGAGATGAACCAATTTAGATAGATTGTCTTTTAGTTCTTTCAGCGATTCCAATTCACGTTCTGCATGGACAGTATTTTGACTGCGTTGAGTAGATGCGGTTGTCACGAGTTCTGTTCTCTCTGAAATAATCTTTTGTGATTGCCCCGCAGCTCCGGTCTTTTGAAAATCTTCACTGATCCTTCCAAAAAACTCCTTTGATTTCGGGAGAACGAAAACCACGCCTTGTGTTTTGTCATGTCGTTTAGCCATTGTCTTTCTTACCTCTCTTTTTTTAAGCTCCTATTAGATTAATAAAGCAAGACCCGTGCCAGAATTTTAGTTAAAAATATATCTGCAACCCATGGATATCACTTCTATATTTCGACAGCATTTTAAGCCCCCCAAAAACACCCCCAAAACTGACACAAATTGGCACTTTTGGACGCTTTAGGCGTCACTTTATGAAGTGTTAAATCAATCGATCGTACTGATCCAGATTCTGATTCCACACAGGTACCCCGCAATAGCGATCCCCTTCCGGGCAGAAGGGTTTAACGGAGGCTTGTCTTCGCAAATAACAGGGGGCTTTGATGTGTTTTGCGATCAGGGGAAATTTCTTTTCGACTTCCAGTAGTTCTTGAACAGACGCATAAAAAATTTCTTCTTGGGCATTGTAGCACGTTCGAAGCTTCCACTTGTGGTGCCAGTTTAATAAATCCCCCGACTCATCAAATCGGACCGCCCATCCATTGGGGAGCAAATAATGAACCTTTTCAAATGACACGTTTTCTTTGAGAAGCGCATTCATTGTCTCAACTGTCCGAGAAGTCACCTCATCATATAGTACTTTGGCCTTGGGCACTTCATTCATCAACTTTGGATAAATAATATCCGGCTCTCCATAATAATGTTCAGATAGGATGGGACGAGAGGCCGGTGTCATTCGATGGCGTTGATCTTGTGAATCAGCGGTATGACTGATTTTCTTTTGAAATGTAAAATGGGCATGAAAGAGCGCTCGAGTGAGTTTAGAAAGTGTTGTAACATTGAGCGTGTCTCCCAATAGTGGATTATGTTTTGGATCCAAAACATAATCGATGGCCTTTTCATCAGAGAATTCGGAGGACATCACACCCAAGACATTTCGCACGGCATGCGCCAAAATCTGTTCTGCATTTTCACTGGAAGAAATGAGTTTTGAATATTTGCCTGACAATTCAAGATCAAATGCCTGGCAAAACCTTTTGGCCTGAGTAAAGTTATTGGGTAAAGGGCCATGCACATCCTTTGAGACACGCTTCGCTACCGTCTCTTCAGGATGTGCATGGCCCTTTTTCTCTATCGCGCTACCACTTAAATTAAAAGGCTTTCCAAATTCTTTCTTGAACTCGGGATCCAGTTTTAACACTTTTTCCACCATTCGCGAAACCACATATGTTTGTTCAGTGGGTGTATCTCCAGTATTCATCATCTTATAATATCGAAGAAGTGTGAGTGCACTAACCGTATGATACATATAGGCTTGAGTCGCAATGGGCAGCACATATCTTGCTATTTCATAGGCTTTCTTCTGAATGACTTTGTTCCAACGATCATCTTTCTTTCTGGAAGGGAAAATTCGATAATATTCTTCGGCCACACTGGGCAAAAGAAGTTCAATCAGCTTATGATACGCACCCATTTGCAATTTTAAAATTTCTTCATATTTTGCCTTCTGATGCGCCTCTAAGATTGGAACTGTAAACGTGCCATCTTTGACCTTCACATATCTTTGCGACACTTGTTCCGAATTATAAAATGGGTGGCTGTGTAAAAAAGACCAAATGAAACTGCGGGACACCCCACTCAACGCAAACACAAAATGCGCATGCTGGCGGGTGGTCAGATGCCCTGCCTCTAATGTGCTTTGGGCAATTTCGTCTCGGAGTTTTCGTGATTTTTCGTCTTTGGAGACTTCTTCGGGCGTGACAATGCCTTTGGATGAATAACACGTTCGTGCAGAGGCAATTGAAAGATCATACGGATTCGATATGGCACCTATCAGTTTAATTTCTGGCAGTGGCGATGCGAAGAATTTATTCACAATATATTCCCTGATATCCTTCGTCCTTAGGAGGTCCATGATGTCCTGCAGAGACGATAGCTCAAGCCGGTCTCTAAGGACATCATGGACCTCCTAAGGACTCGGGATGGCTTATACATTAAACTTAAAAAATACCATGTCCCCATCCTTCATCTCATACTCTTTGCCTTCGGATCGGATGAGCCCGTGGGCACGAATGGCTTCTTCCGATTTATATTTCATCAAATCATCATAATGATAAATATCGGCTCGAATAAAACCCCGCTCAAAATCAGAATGAATCACACCGGCGGCTTGAGGCGCTTTTGTTCCTTTGGGAATGGTCCATGCTCGGACTTCATCTGTCCCAGCCGTAAAAAAAGTTTCTAAATTTAAAAGCTTAAATGCCGCGCGAATCAAAACATTTAATCCAGGCTCAGGAATACCCAATTCTTTTAAAAATTCTTGCCTGTCCTGCGAATTTAAGGCCATCAGTTCTGCTTCAATTTTGCCGCATAATCGAATCACATTCTGAGAATGCGTAGCATTCGAAGAATGCGATTCTCTTTTGGTATATTCCGTAACTTTTTTATACATCTCAGATTCATGTACAAGTTCATCTTCAGCCACATTGGCAATAAATAACTCTGGCTTTAGTGTCAAAAGATTCAAATCCTTAATAACCATTTTTTGCTCTGGATTAAGTCCCAAATCTCTCACCATCTTCCCTTCATCCAGACCTTTTTTGATTATCTCCAATACATCTTGTTCTTCTCTGGTTTCCTTATTCACACCCTTCAATAATTTTGCATTTCGATCCATCCGCTTGGTCACAGACTCCAAATCACACAACGCAAGCTCCGTATGAATGACTTCAATATCCTGAATCGGATCCACCTTGCCACTGACATGGGCCACATTGGGATCTTCAAAACACCGAACCACATGAAGAATGGCCTGTACTTCCCGAATATGACTTAAGAATTTATTCCCCAAGCCTTCCCCTTGGCTGGCTCCTTTGACCAAACCTGCGATATCGACCACCTCCAAAATATTGGGCGTCGTTTTTTTGGGTTTAAACAGGGCTGAGATTTCAGTGAGTCTGGGATCGGGAATGGGCACCACTCCCACATTGGGATCGATCGTACAAAACGGATAATTTGCGACTTGGGCACCCGCATTGGTCAACGCATTAAATATTGTAGATTTTCCCACATTGGGGAGTCCAACGACGCCACATCTTAAAGCCATGATGACAAAGTTACATAAAAAGAGCTGAAATCACAAACGTTTTTCGTTTATACTAAGTTAAGAATAAAGGAGTTACTTTGTCCTTGGGACACGCTGGCGCTATCGTCCCTACAGGACAAAGTAACTCCTTTATTATCAATTTATGATAGACCGAAAACTTTTGGT
>CAZDSE010000107.1:0-7054 GCA_964507905.1 uncultured bacterium
GAATATTTTCTGCAATATATCTAATAATTTCAAAATCGATGTGACGATGAATTCCTCCAATATATCCAATTACGGGTCCTTTCGAAGAACAACGAAGATCTTTTAAATCTTGAGCTGCTCCGAGTTTCATTTCTAATCCTTCAAATGATTGTGTGCTCACCCCAAACGGAAAAATATGTACATTAGAATTGAAGGGCAAACATCTTTTCTTGAATTCCTCCCCCTGCACAAAAATAACATCGCACAGTGGCAAAAGCTTTTCCTCTGTGGCTTTCAACAACTTTCGGTTCGATACCAGCTGATCAAAATCTGCAATGTAATAATAAACCAATATTTTTTTTGGAATATTTTCAATAATATCTAGAGCAGTTTGCGTCGGCAAAAATGTCCATATAATACATTCCTCAAACTCGCTCAATCTCAACCATCGCTTTAAATTTGAAATCATCAACCAATGGTTGATTCGGCGCGCCCAAGTCGAATAAGGGAAGGGTAAAAGAACGGGAGAGTACAAATAAAGATTATCATTCACCTTTCTAAACCCCATCGCACATTTAAATCGGTTGATCACTCGTTTCAGAATTCGCGTGGCATCTCTCAAACGCGGAAATCGAACCCCAGTATTTTCAATATAGAGAATGCGGTTTCCATTTTTGGAAAATGTGGACATGATTTCTTGATGGCCTTGCCACACAAAATCCCAATCAATCGAAGAAATGCAAATAATGTCTTTATTTTTTAACATTAAATAAGTCTTTCAATTTTCATATTGCTATTCATGCATCCAGAAGTAAAACTCTCATTTTATGAATCCACTCAAACCAAAGGTCAATCAGTCTTCATGTCAATCGCTTGCAGACCATATCCATCTCAGCAATCAAATTGAGCATGAAATAAAAAAATTATCATCATTTAATTTGCCTATATATAAGATAGCCATTTTGGCCACGTCCACCATTCAAGGCATCAAAGAGACGTTGAACGTTAAATGTGTTCGATCGGATATTTACCCAAAATTCTATGTAGCCCCTTATCAACAAGTTGCTCGAGAAATTTTAAATCCCGAAAGTGATCTATATAAATTCCAACCCGATCTAACGATCCTGTTTATCGATGTTCGATTTCTCATGGGCGATCATTTTTTTTACCCCTATAGGATGTCAGACGACGAAAGAAGGAAGATGATTCAGGAAAAAATTAAAGAGTCTCAAAAAATGATCGAGGTCCTTAAGACCCATTCTCGAACCAAAATATTAATCCATAATTTTGAAGTCCCAACATTTTCTCCCATGGGATTCATTGATAGCAAACAGAGTTTTGGACTTATCGAATCCATAGAGACATTAAATCATCAATTGCGGTCCTTAACCAAAGATGATCCAGATGCGTTTGTCTTCGACTTCAATGCCTTCTGTTCTGCTTTTGGAAAAAAATATGCTTGTGATTTAAAACTTTTTTACCTGGCAGACATCCAAGTTTCTTTAGATCTCATCCCCGATCTATGCAACGGATATATGGCTTATATAAAGACTTTTAATCAAAAAACAAAAAAATGTATCGTTTTGGATCTTGACCAGACCCTGTGGGGCGGCATCTTGGGAGAAGATGGAATTGAAGGGATTAAATTGGGTCCGGATCCAGAAGGACGATCTTTCTGGGAATTTCAAAAAACACTTTTGTCCCTGCATGAACGCGGAATCATATTGGCCATTAATAGCAAAAATAATCTGGACGAGGTCATGGAGGTATTTGACAATCATCCCCACATGATCCTAAAAGAGCGCCATTTTGCATCCATCCATGTAAATTGGAATGACAAGATCACAAACATGCAAACAATCTTAGAGGAGATTAACATTGGCGAAAACGCCTTGATTTTTATAGATGACGATCCTTTAAACCGTGAGATGATTCGAAAATCATATCCGGAAATCATGGTGGTGGATCTGCCGAAAGATGCGTCTCAGTACGTCCATACGCTTCAGCAAATAAACGATCTGAATATTTTACAGTGGACTGATGAGGATAAAAAAAGAGGACAAAACTATTTCGAACAAAAAAAACGGACCCATTTTAAAAAACAGACTTTGGATCTATCCACATATCTCGGCGGGCTTGAGACAGTGGTTTCAATTAAAAACGTTACCCCTTTTTTGGCACCCAGAGTGTCTCAGCTCACACTAAAGACCAATCAGTTTAATCTCTCCAACAAAAAGTATGATGAAACCGACATCCATTCTCTCATGTCTCTTTCACATTACTTGGTACTCACAGCCGATGTTAGAGACAAATTTGGAGACAATGGCACATGTGGAATGGCCATCATTCAAAAGAAAAACACTGAGTGGCACCTGGATTCATTCCTCATGAGTTGCAGAGTTTTGGGTCGAAAAATTGAAGAGTCTATTTTGGCTTTTATTTTGGACCATGCAAGACGTGATCAAAAGTCTTTTGTCACGGGATCATTAAAACGCACTGTCAAAAATATCCCTGCCCAAACGTTCTATGCAAACAATGGCTTTAAATTACGAGAAACCATAGAAAATACAGAAATTTGGGAGTTTGACTTAGAACAGCGATATGATTATCCCCAATTTATTGAAATAAAGGAATAGCTGTATGAAAAAATTAAGATCAATCATCTCCAAAGTCTTATATTTAGATTCCCAAAGTATAAATGACCTTACCTCGCCAGACAATACCCCCACATGGGATTCATTTAATGCGCTCCTTTTGGTTTCTGAACTGGAACAAAATTATAACATTAAATTCTCAATGGAAGAAATTGTGACGGTAAAAAGTGTCAAAGACATAAAAGAAAGACTCAAAAATCATGGAATCATTGTCCAGGACTAAAACATTCTCAGATCTTCAGATCCATGATGTCTTTCAATTTGAAAGAGTCATATCACAAAAGGATATCCAAAACTTCTGTACTCTATCCGGCGATTTGAATCCCATGCATCTGGATCCGGCCGTAGCCAAACAGCGTGGATTTAAGACCGTTTTGGTTCCAGGAATGTTATCTGCCAGTTTTTTTTCAAAGATCATTGGAATGTTTTGCCCAGCGAAAAATGGAATATATCTTTCCCAAAATAGTTCATTTAAAAAACCCATCTATCCAAACGAAAAAATATCTATCAAAGCCACTGTCACTCACAAATCGAATGGATTAAAACTTGTGACCTTAAAAACTGAAATTTGGGTAAACAAGGAACTTCGGATTGACGGCGAAGCCAAAGTACAATTTTTTTAATCTTTTGTGGCAACGACGGTTAGGCCATTGGGGGTTTGGCCATTTTCTCGATCCACAGGCCAGCTGTACTCTTCTGGCTTAAACATAAGACGATCTTGGGTTGTTTGCTGAACCACTTGAATTTGAAAATCAGCTCTTTCCAAAAGAGACGTTAGACCATTGGGAGTAAATGCAAACAAATGATTATTGCTGAGTGCATCCATCCATTTGTAAGTCTGAAATTTTTTACAAAAAATTTCAGACTGCTCTATTAGGCCTTCATTCACTCTTAGAAAATTCCATAATCTGTAGTGACACCATCGAAAAGATTTTAAATACAATCCCATCTGCAATGACAGATCTGGAACTTGAATGATGAGCAGTCCATTGGGCTTTAATGCTCGATACGAATGTTGCAAAAAAGAAATCGGTTTTTCAAAATGTTCGAAAACATGGTGCAAAAAAATGCAGTCAAAACCAGCATCTTCTAAATGTCGGTCACCCTTTCCATTAGAAAGTTCATTCTCCCATACACGATGACCACATCTCCGTAAATAGGAAGCCGCATATCCCTCAGCAGAACCGATTTCTAAAATGTTACTCTGACGTGAAATCAGACCATCTATATAACGTGCATGTACCTCTTTGGTGTTCTTCCTCTTTTCATTAGAAATAGCCAATCGTTGATAAAATTTTGAATAATACAGCTCAAGTTGACTCTCAGGTAATGAGACATTCAAAAAAGCATTTTTACAGCCATCGCAAAAAACCCAGGGCAGATTTAACATAAATCCCGCAGTTTTCTCAATGAAAGATCGATATTTTAAAATTGTTCCGTGATCATTTTTCAAATCAAAATACAGCAGATGATCATTCTGAACCATGGGCCAGCCGATGGGCATGTCGATCAATGGCTTTAAATTTTTCTCGCGGCACAATGGGCATGTTTGGGGATTGTTACCGCTTTGATTTAATACGGACGGTTTAAGAACGTCTACCGCTTTTCTGTATTGAGCAAAAAAAAGACCTGTTTCAAAAAGTATTCTGGAAAGTTTTTGAATGTACTGCTTCACTGTTTAAAAAGAAGAGCCAAGCGACAGGTCAAACTTTGACGAATCAGGGTTTTTAGATCAGAAGAACTTTTTAAAAGCAAGGTCCCCATGATCATGAAATAAACCAACAGCAGATAATGCCCAAGATCAAGACTAAAACTCCAAATTTTTAAAATGATTACAATGCCAATGGAAATAATCATCATTTGCCCCATTTTTTGAAAATTCATTAAATTGGATAAAGATTCCTTCATAGACAGAAATAAACATGCAGTCACGCTTTCAATGATATACTTTTTTAATCTGGTCCACGCAAACAACATCTGTCTAAAAAAAATACTTCCCTGGATCATCATATCTACATTCTGTTTCTGTTCTACTGTGAGCCTTAAAAATACAAAGCGAAATCCACCATAAATCCAATGACACGCCGGTTTAACAAACATGAAGTTCAAATCATAAACCGCCATTGCAACTGTTCGAACAAATCTGACCAACATGCTATCATCAAAAGCCACTCGAAACGGACGAACCAAATAGCAATAACATCCACTCTGGTGAAACACACTCAGCAATGGAACCATAAATCTCTTTAAATCGTTCATGACTTCTTATCTCGAAATACTTCCAAGACAGTTCCAGAAAGAGAATATATGGGAGTATGAAGCTTCATCTGACTATCAATCTCAAGCGAAAACTCCTCAAAGTAAATATAATTTCCCACCTCCCGAACTTTGAGATCCACATCGAACACGAGCAATCGATCCGTTGGATGTTGAACAGATATAAATCTTCCTTCCGGATTGATCATATAACTTTCCCGTGGCACATTTTTTTGGATACTGCGAATTCGAGCAATAACTTCGTCGGTAGAAGGATTTTTTTGTTCAGTTCCCGCATGAATCAACTTAGCTACCCGATGGGTCACTGTTGATTCCAAACGCACTCGGACCCATCGAGTTTTACTCTTTTGGGTAGAGTTGACGACCACACACTTAATTTCCGAATTCGAAAATTTCAAATCAATCTTCGAGCCACCAGAAATCGGCTGGTTAGTTAAAGTAAAAAAACCTGTGTCCTCTTTTCGCACTTTTAGATATACGGTGGCAAACCGCTGTTTTAAATGCAAGGATCTAAATATTTGATTTTTTGAATCCACATTCATTAATTCTTCATAGGGTTCGATTTCAGACAACGAAAGGATTTTCGCTATGGTATCCCCACTGGCATCAATCATTTTATCCCCAACTCTCATTTTTTCCGAATCTTCAGCTTTTAACTCAATAAAACGACACTTAATTTCTGACGAAAATATTTTATATTCCGGATGAGTTGGTTGGACCACCAGGACTGGCTCAGAGGCCAGCGGTGCTTCCCCGCGTGAAAACGTGACTTGAATTCCTTGACTTGCATTTATCGCCGCTGACCGGCTAATTTCCTGAGTTCGCTTATAAATTTTATAGGTATAATAGGACATGGGCAAAAGACCCATCACAAAAAACAAAACCATAAAATCTATGACATTTAAAAGTCCAAACAAACGACCTTTTTCATCGATAAGCTTCATCATTAAATTTCATTTAAACCCTCTTTTCCTATTTCATCAATAGTTAATTTTTAACATTGGCAACGGTGATTTAAGCGCGTTATAGTTTAAAATCATATGTGTGGAATCTCCGGATTTATTGGATCTATGCCAGCCCATTCTCATCCTCAGTTTGAGAAATTAAAAAAAATGCCCCACATGCTCAGCCATCGAGGTCCTGATCATGTTCAAGATTGGGCCAACACTCACGTGTATTTGGCACAAACACGTCTAAAGATATTGGATTTGTTGGATCGAGCCAATCCCCCGTTATTTAATGAGGATAAGTCCATCGTGGCGATTTTAAATGGAGAAATTTATAATTATCGTGACGTGAAGAAAAATCTTGAAGAAAGTGGGCATACATTTGTAACCACTGGCGACACGGAGGTTCTCGTTCACTTGTATGAAGAAAAAGGGCCAAACTTTCTTGAGCACTTGGATGGAATGTTTTCGTTGGCCGTTTGGGATCAAAAAAAGAAGCAACTGATCTTGGCCAAAGACCGCCTCGGGAAAAAGCCACTCTTTTATGCCCCCACATCTGACGGAGTTTATTTTGCATCAGAAATAAAAGCATTTTTTCCATTAAAGGATTTGATTCCCATCATACCCAACATTTCTCACTTTTCATCTTATTTTAGATATGGATATATTCCCACGCCACTGACATTTTATAAAAACATCTTTTCACTAGAAGCCGGCCACCTTTTGATCTTAAAACCAAACAGTGACATTCAAAATAAAACATACTGGGAACCAAAATCTTTTTATCTCAACAAACAAAAAAACGTGAGTGAATCTGAAGCGACAGATCAGATTCGCACTCTTGTCACCGACTCTGTATCCAAACGTCTTATTTCAGACGTCCCCCTGGGCATGTTTTTAAGTGGAGGAATTGATTCATCCATTATCAGTGGAATTATCACACAAAAATTGAATCGGCCGTTACGAACATTCAGCATTGGATTTGAAGAGGATCCATCTTTTGATGAAACATCATATGCACGTTTGGCAGCAGATGCATTTGGAACTCAACATACGGAATTTCATGTCGGAGCCAATTCCGTGCCTGAAATGATCGATAAGATCCTTTGGCACTATGATGGCCCCTTTGGAGATCCTTCTTCTTTACCAACCTCCCTTGTTTCGACATTGGCCAAAAAAGAAGTTTCTGTGGTATTA
>CAZDSE010000108.1:0-3330 GCA_964507905.1 uncultured bacterium
GATCTACCAGACACAACAAAGACTCCGGATGAGGAACCCGTAGTTGTTCCAGAGGTCATCAAAGATTGCACAGATTCATCGGTAAACTTAAGAACAGTACCTGTGGGATTTAAATGCAAAACGTCAAAGGGTATCACTTATGAACATGTAGAACGCGCACAGTTTGGTGAAGCATGGAAAGATTTGAATACAAATCTCATTTGGAGTGCAGCTCAGAATGGCATTATTACCAGTTCTGAAGCTGCAAAAGTTTGCGTAACCATTGGAGGCACGCTCCCATCGAAAGAAAATTTCGAGCAAAGTGAGAACAATGGTTTTCGTGAAGCATTATCCAGCATGGTGGGCCAGGTGTATTGGTCTTCATCCGCCGATCTTACCTTTCCTGCACTTTATCTTGCCCATTACTTTAGTGGAGATACTGGGAATATCGACAGTAAAGATTTTCGCTACATCAATCATCTTGTTCGCTGCGTGGGACAATAAACCTTGATGTGAACCCCGTTTAGACAGGTCACATACCAAATGAGTTGAATCAGATGTTGCCGATTTTGCTATGAATTTTCTTTCAGGCTAACATCATTTATCGTCATCCCCCTCCTCCGACTTGATCGGGGGATTGACCGGGGGATCTAGGCTTTAACATGTTGAAGCAGATGGTTTGAGCATAAACATAAAATTGACAAATCATCTATATATTGGTAGAATTTAACCAATATTATATGGCTGCGTTGAAGTATTATCATAAGGCACTGGTTCAAAATAGATTTGTAATTGAAATTGTCCTCTATGAGATGCCAGTGACTCAGAAATATCCAGATGGCGTCAAGTATAGACTTATTTGCGTGGATCAAAAGGAAAATAGAAAAATACTCATGGATAACCATCATCCAAAGGGGCATCATGTTCATATCAATGACAAGGAAGTAGAGTATAACTTTATTTCCGAAGACAACTTGATTTCAGATTTTAATCAACTTGTCTTAACACATATGGGGGTAAGATTATGAAACAGCTTGTTATTTCATTAAAATCTTCTTCTGAAGTATTGGAAGATTTTAAAAAGGCATTTAAACAGGTTAAGAAACGACAAATAAAGGAACCCCATTATGAGATTTCTTTTGACGATAAGCGAACTTTTGAGCGTTTCATCAAAAATATTTATATTCTTTCTGATATCCTTGCCTTTAAGCCAAGATCAGTTTACGAATTAGCGAAATTGTCCGGCACAGACATATCAAATCTAAATAAAGTCATTTTATTTTTTGAAGACATAGGCGTCATTCAGATTAAGCAAAGAAAAATAAATGGAAGAGAAGTTAAAACGCCTGTTGTCAATTATGACTCTATTAAAATCGATCTGAAAAAAGCTGCTTAAAATCTGACAACATGCCTTAAGAAGCATAGTGTATTGGCGTGTAATGTTTTCTGATAATAATTCAACCGAATCAGATATCGGCAGTGTTGAATTTAAAAAATATGATGAAAAATCAACACTAATTACATTTCATTCTGCACATCGCTTAATGCTTCTAAATGGGATCAGTATAGATCATTTTATTGTTAGAACGATTTTAAAGAATTATTTTCTTGGCCACATAGAAAAATATAAAGAAGTTATTAATCATTAGTTTCTTTTGTGGACTGACTGAAAAACATCTCCTTCAGGATTGAAACAGATGTGCATGGAAGTCTACCAGTTTTAAAGCCTGAGATTCTTCGCTCCGATCAGAATGACAATGAGTGAAGTCATCCTGACTTTAAGGGAACGAAATTATTTAATCTTTGATTATGACAAGATATTTTAAATCATCCCCAGTCGCTCTTGCAAAGACTCGACTTGGAGTTCATTTTGTTGCAGTTGCTCAATGGCGTCGATGGCGACTTTGGCGGCGGATAGCACGGTGAAATAGGGGATATTTTTTAGGAGTGCCGTTCGGCGTATGGAATAGGAATCGGCAATTTCTTTGGTTCCAAAAGTCGTATTGATCAGAATATGAATTTCATCATTTTTGAGACTGTCTACGATGTTGGGGCGGCCTTCAAAAATTTTCTTTACATAGGAACTTGAAATTCCTTTATCCTGTAAAAATTGGTGGGTGCCTTTCGTGGCGATGATGAGAAATCCGAGCTGTACGAGCTTTTTGACCGAGGGCAAAACTTTTTCTTTGTCGTCATCCTTGACGCTGACAAAGGCATTGCCTTTTACTGGAAGTTTAGAACCCGTGGCTCGATATGCCTTTGCAAATGCCAATGCAAATGTATCATGGCTTCCCATGACCTCACCGGTGGATTTCATTTCCGGGCCGAGTAGCACATCACACCCCGGAAATCGAACAAATGGAAAGACAACTTCTTTCACAGAGACTTTTTTAGGGGGCACTTCTTTTGTGATGCCAAGCTCTCGCAATTTTTTACCCGCCATGACTTTGGCTGCAATTTTTGCGAGTGGCAGACCAATGGCTTTACTGACAAATGGAATCGTTCTCGATGCTCTGGGGTTTACTTCCAAGACAAATATATTTCCATTTTGAATCGCAAATTGAACATTCATGAGTCCCGAAACTTGAAGTGCCAACGCCAATTTTCGAGTTTGATCTCGTAGGTCATCCATTTGAGCCGAGCTCAATGTATATGGAGGAATAGAACAGGTGCTGTCTCCCGAATGAATTCCCGCTTCTTCAATGTGTTCCATGATTCCACCAATGACGACATCGGTTCCGTCACAAACGGCATCCACATCAATTTCTTGAGCGTCTTTTAAAAACTTGTCGATCAAAACCGGCTGTCCCGCTTCTGATATTGAGAAAGCTTCTTTTGCAAATTTATTGAGGGCATTTTCATCGTATACAATTTCCATGGCTCTGCCTCCTAGAACATAAGATGGGCGAACCAATACAGGATATCCAAGGTGGTGTGCAATGACCTTGGCTTCCTCCAGAGTGTGAGCACTGCGACTGGGAGGTTGTTTTAAATCCAATAAAGAGATGAGTTTTGTAAATTCTTCCCGATCCTCCGCACGATGAATGGACTTGGGAGATGTTCCCAATATGGGGATTCCTTCATTTTCCAATGCTTGAGCCAAATTTAAAGGAGTCTGCCCACCAAATTGAACGATCACTCCATCTGGTTTTTCTTTGCGACATATGGCCAGAATGCTTTCTACGGTCACAGGTTCAAAATATAATTTGTCTGAGACATCATAGTCTGTACTGACAGTCTCAGGATTACAGTTGACCATGATGGTTTCGTAGCCCTCTTCTTTAAGGGCAAGACTGGCATGGACGCAGCAGTAATCAAATTCAATCCCTTGTCCGATTCGGTTTGGGCCAC
>CAZDSE010000108.1:3340-3849 GCA_964507905.1 uncultured bacterium
ACCGCCCAAAATCATAATTTTTTTCTGTGAGGAGGGAGATTTCGGCTTTTCATCTTCAGTGTCATAGGTCGAATAATAGTAGGGTGTGTAGGCTTCAAATTCAGCCCCGCAGGTATCGACTGTTTTGAATGAAGTGTGGATCAAGAGTCTGTTTCGTTCGGCTCGAATGTGTTCTTCTGTGACGTTTAAAAGTTGCGAGATTCGTTTATCGGAGAAACCAAGTTCTTTGGCTTGTTCAAGAATTAAATGGAATTCTTTTCCAACACTCAGGATGACATTTTCAAAATCGATGAGTTCTTTAATCTGATGCAGGAACCAGGGGTCGATATGGGTCATCTCATTTATTTTTTCAATCGTCCAACCGCACCTAAACGCATCTCCGATGGCCCAAAGTCGATCGGCCGAGGGATACTTTAAAAGATTTTCCAGAAGAGATCCTTCGGGTCCATTAAATTTTGGTGCCTCAGGATGACTGATTGAAACAAAACCAAGCCTTTTGGTTTCCAGAG
>CAZDSE010000108.1:3859-6969 GCA_964507905.1 uncultured bacterium
TTGAAGGGATTCTTTAAATGTTCGTCCGATGGCCATGACTTCACCGACGGATTTCATTTGTGTGGTGAGAATGGCGTCGGCCTGGGGAAATTTTTCGAATGTAAATCGGGGGATTTTCGTAACCACATAGTCAATCGTGGGTTCAAAGCATGCGGGAGTTTCTCTTGTAATATCATTTTGAATCTCAGCCAGAGTGTATCCGATGGCCAGTTTTGCAGCAATTTTGGCAATGGGAAATCCAGTGGCCTTGGATGCCAATGCAGAGCTTCTCGATACTCTAGGATTCATTTCTATCACCACTTGCTTTCCCGTTTTGGGATGGACAGCGAATTGAATGTTGGATCCCCCCGTATCGACCCCCATCGCGCGCATAATTTTTTTGGCGGAGTCTCTCATCAGTTGATATTCTTTATCGGTTAACGTTTGAGCGGGGGCAACGGTGATGCTGTCTCCGGTGTGAATCCCCATCGGATCAAAATTTTCAATTGAACAAACAATCACCACGTTGTCATTTTGATCCCGCATGACTTCCAGTTCAAATTCCTTCCATCCCAAAAGAGATTCCTCGACCAAGACTTGATGGACCGGGCTTTGCAAAAGACCATATTCAATGGAATCTTTGTATTCTTCCAAATTATACGCGATACTTCCGCCATGCCCGCCCAATGTAAAAGAGGGGCGAATGATGGCAGGAAATCCCACATCGTTAATGAAACTGAGCGCTTCCTCCCAGTTTTGGATGCTTCCGCTTTTGGGAACTTGAAGTCCAATCGAACGGATGGTTTCTTTAAATAATTTTCGATCTTCTGCCTTTTGAATGGAACCGAGCTTGGCACCAATCAGTTCTACTCCATGTTTTTCCAATATTCCGGCTTCGGCCAAGTCCTTGGCCAAATTGAGGGCTGTTTGACCTCCCAATGTGGGGAGTAGGGCGTGCGGCTTTTCTTTTTCAATTACTTTTTCCACGAATTCTACAGTGAGAGGTTCAATGTAGGTTTTATCTGCAAATTCAGGATCTGTCATAATTGTGGCCGGATTTGAGTTGATGAGAATTACTTTATATCCTTCTTCTCTTAGGATCTTGCATGCTTGTGTTCCAGAATAATCAAACTCACACGCTTGTCCGATGACGATGGGGCCTGCGCCCAAGATTAAAATTTTTTTCATGTCTGTTCGCTTGGGCATGGTGTTTAAATTCCTTTCGCAAATTCCTCTCGCGTATAAATTTGGCCAGCACTCACATAAGGGTATCGTTCCGTTTTTAGTTTAAGTCTTCTAAATCTCATCAAAGCAGATAGCCATGTTTTGGCATCTGAATTACTCATTTTTTTGATTTCTTTCGTCATGAATGATTTTGACTCCGGTGGGTGATAAAAGAAAGTTTTGGTGAGTGTGTAATCACCACGAAAAGGAACCAGAATGGCTTCAAAAATATCCCCACTGTTAAATGCAATCGTGGGAATGGAATTCTCAAATTTAATTTTTTCATGATGAAAAAGATCGTCCAGCATCAGCATCGATGGGGTTACTTTTTTAACCAAGAATATGGAGTGCTTAAATTTGGTGAGATCATTATAGACTTTCTGCTCTTCTTCATTAAATGTTTTAAAATGATCCCGGTAAAATAATCGAATTGGCGCCAAATCTTTTCCGATGAGTTCTCGATCCAAAATGTACCATTCGATAAACGCTGCCATATAGGACTCATAGAATGGATCTTCTTCATGAACAGATCCAATAAATCCAAAGAATTCGGCCTTGGCTTTTTGAAGTTCGGCTTGATAGGGTCTAGACGTATATTCTTCAATGACTCGATTTAAATATTCGTCTAGTGGGATCGTTGTCATGTTTGCTCCATCATGTGTCTAAAGTTTTGGAATAAATACTGGGAATCGTGAGGTCCGGGCGCTGCTTCTGGATGATATTGAATGGATAAAAGATTTTTTTCTCGGCTATAAAAACCTTCCACCGTTTGGTCATTGAGATTAATATGTGTGACGTCCGCTTTATTTTTAAGTGAGGTTAGGTCAACGACGAAATTATGATTTTGAGAAGTAATCTCAATTGTATTTGTGATTTGATTTAAAACCGGATGATTGGCCCCATGATGCCCGAATTTTAATTTGGAAGTTTTTCCGCCAATGGCAAGGGCTAAAATCTGATGCCCCAAACAAATTCCAAAAATGGGTTTTTTTCCGATGAGGTCCTGTGCCGTTTGTATGGTCTCAGTGACTGCAGCCGGATCCCCTGGGCCATTCGATAAAAATATGCCATCTGGCTTGAGGGATAGAATTTTTTCTGCCGATGTGTTGTAGGGGACGACTGTGACTTTGCAACCTACTTCTGCTAATTTTTGCAATATGTTTTTCTTAATTCCCAAATCAATCGCGACGACATGAAGTATTGGCGTCGCGGATCCTACCGCCGGCAGGACCCGCGACGACAAATCAAATTCATAGATTTCTTTTGTCGAAACATCTTTGGCCAAATTTTGCCCAGACATGATGGGTGTGGCGCGTACTTTCTCTAATAATCTTTTTGTGTCTGTTTCCTCGGTAGAAATAATTCCACGCAAACATCCTTCGGTTCGCAAAACCCGAGTGAGTAACCGCGTGTCAATTCCAGAAATCCCTGGGACATCAAATTCATCTAAAAATTGAGACAATGTTTTTTCAGATCTCCAGTTGCTGGGTGTATCGCAATATTCTTTGACAATCAGCGCTTCACAATGAATGGTGCTGGATTCACTATCAAAAGAATTAATTCCATAATTTCCAATGTGGGGATAGGTCATGACCACCATTTGTCCTGTGTAAGATGGATCGGTGATGATTTCTTGATAGCCAGTCATGCTCGTATTAAACACAACTTCACCACTTTTTTCTTTTAGACTTCCAAATGCAATGCCCTGAAAAACCATTCCATTTTCGAGGATTAATGTGGCTTTGTTGATAGATTTATTTTTGAAAGACAATTTTCCCTCCAACAATGGTATATCGGACTTGTCCTTTTGCCTTCCATCCATGAAAAGGCGTATTTTTACTTTTAGATTTAAAATGGGCTTTGTCAATTTTAATCGTCTCATTCGGATCAAAGATGGTGATGTCTGC
>CAZDSE010000109.1:0-4934 GCA_964507905.1 uncultured bacterium
CTGTCATCCTCTATTTTTTCAGGATCATATGGAGGAATAGTGTCTATAGTTTTTCGGACATATTTCACTGGAAGCCTTCTTATTTTGTCACTCACGTCATCTTCTCTGGGAAATAATTTGGCAATGATTTTTTCGACTTCATATTTACTTTGATAAGACACTTTTTCAAAAAGCGTCCCATGATTTTCTGGGGTCACATATGGGGATATAAGCTTTATAGTGGTTAAAGACAGTTTCCCTTGCTCTATATCATTGATCAAGCGGGGATAGGCCCGAGCCATCCGAGCGGCTTGTATTCGTAAATACGCCGCACTTTCAAAGTAATGATATTTTTCAACACAGTAGTTAAAGAGAGAAGAATATCCTTCAATGGCATAGATTTTTCTTCGATCGATTTCTGCCAGATGAAGGATGACTTGGGATATGGCTTCACGTTCCTCCAAAATCAATCGATCGAATCTTTTAACCAATTCATGTGTGGTCAGTCGGGATAAGAAATTTGTCATAAATCACCTCCAATATGCAAATCCACATTAGTAAACAAACGTTCACTTGTCAAGTATTTCCGACGGAAATGCATAAAAACACCCAAAGAGGGAGCGCCAGGAAGGTTCTCATTAAATTCTAATTCGGGCTTATGAATTTATCAAATTCCTCCGATAAGTATAGATGATGAAATATTGGATTTTGGGAATGGTGCTGATGGCATTGGCTTATGGGTTGCCCGTTTACAGCACACAAAATAACGACGTTCAAAATATTGTGAATCTGATAAAAGCGGGTTCGAAGTCCGCATTGCGTGTGAATCCCCTTCATCCCCATGGTCAATTTCAATTATCCAAAGAAGAAGCAGATGACATTGATCAGATGACGCATCTTGAAAATACCATTTCAGATGTTGAACAGGCGTATCACGACGCATCCGAATCCTGCGTGCTTTCGACTCAACCCAAAGTCGGCACCGTTAGTGCGAAGCAAGATTCGCAAGATTCACAAAATTTATCAAATGATGAGCTTCAAACAGGCATTTTATTTTTGGCAAAGCTTCCAAAACTTCCGAGCGTGCCCGAATCATATGCCACATCGGTACTGACTTTATGGGATGAGAGTTCAGAAGAGACAGTAATTCGTCACGAAGCCTATTATAATGATTTGCACGCAGCATATCCTCAAATTGATCAGGTTACAGGGAGAGAATTTTTAAATCTCTTAATCAAATTTGATGAAGAGACGAAAAGGCAACTTGTCGAAGACGGAAAGATTCCAGTGTATATGAATCGACAAGAAGTTGTATACTCCATCAAAGATCACTTGATCGAAAATCCAACTGAGAAGACTTTTCATGAAACCATGGGGCGATTTAAAGATAAATTATCTTTCGATGAGAAATTATCTCTGGCGGCAAATCTTGGGAATGCGTTCGAAGGACGTTACAGCTACGAACGCTACGCCGGTCAACCCACAAAATGGGGAGAAGTGGTGGATGTAAGTGAACTGCTTCAAAGTGTAAAAAATAAAGAGCCGGGTGGGGTATGCAGGGATATTGCAGCTGCTCAGGCTAAGACTCTAAGCGAGCTGGGAGTTAAAAACACATATGTGATTGGTTACACAGTGCCGGGCAATCTTCATGCATCAGTGGTAACTCAAGACCCGAATGATAAAAATAGAATCTATAAAATTGATTATGGGGCCATTGCCGCGGACCGTCCTTCATTGGAATTGCCAGCTCCTGATAGAAAGTCCATTGGACTTGGCTTTAGGATCTATGACCCAGATGGACGTCCCGTGGCCAAGCTGCCATCTGACTTTGGAAATATACTGAGTCGAGTCACATCCATGGATGCCAATTCAAAGGATCCTTTTTTACGAAATCAAACTCATCTCAATCAAGTTGAAATTGCCCACACTGAAAGTGGCTTGAGTGGACGTATTTTTTCGGGTCAGACGAGTATTGGAGATTCAGTTGTGGGGATTTCTTCTATCCGGCCTTTTTCGAGGGGGCATGGAAGACTTAAAGGAAGCTTTGGAACCAGTATTTCCCATTTTGAAACCCCGACTCGAAAAGATGACATCCCTCTTTCGGGAAATCATTTGGTTGCAAGGTTACAGTCCGCACTCTTTACGCCAGAAGTTTCACGAAATGGATTTTATATTCGTGGAAGTGGCGCATTGGATTTGGCTGCTGCCCACGTCATCACAAAATTTGCCGATGAAGATGATACTGAAAAAATAACGACGGGGGAGATGTCCACATCTGTTGGCATCAGTGGAGGATTCGGTCAGCCTGGATCAAAAACGACCGCTCAGTTTGATGTTCAATCGGAATTCTATCCCGATTTTGAGCAAGTTCAAGGCGCTAAACTTCCAACGGCAAAAGGAAAATCTATATTTTCCAGTTTTTTTCACAATGCGACGATTCTTAAAAACAGAATTCAACATATTCACAATCCTGATTTGGTTACAGTGATAGACTCTGCTGTGGCATTAAGAAATGTCGGTAACAATTATTCTTTTCGTGTGGGACTCTTGCGCCCTCAATCAGGGCAACAATACAGTGTGGGCGTTGAAGCGCCCTCTACGGATGACATGCCACGGTTCTTTCCCGGATCCGTTCCAAAATGCACGGCTTCTGCCCAAGGGATGTTATGTGGATTTGATGTGAGCCTGTCATATGAAACCACTTTGGAATCCGATCGGCAAGAACAGATGAATATAAATCTTCAGAAGAAATTTTAAGTCTGAATATATAGACATTTTAACTTTGTACCCAAATTTACTCATGAGTGATTTTGGGCGCATCCAAATAAACTCATGAGTAATTTTGGGTATACCAAAAAACACTCATTAATAAAGTCTATGAGATCACTTGCAATTGAATGATTCAGAGAGTATATTGCGTCTGATTTTTATGCCAAAATATATAGTTAACATATTGATATTACTATTATTTTACTCGCAATCCCAAGCCAAGGAAATTGCAGGATTTAAAGCGGATACATGGATTCCATCCAAGACGGATTCTTCCGTAGAGTTTATGCTGACTCAGGATAAGCGCGAAAACTCGCCCAGATTTTATATGAGAACGACATTGGATGGCAGTCCAGAAGAGGTGGTTCAGATTATTGGTGCCTATGAAAACTATGCTGGAACCATGCCTCGAATGAATCTTAGCCAGGTTCATAAACGATATGTGGCTCCCGAATTAACGCTGTCCATAGGAAGCCAACGAAAAGAAGTAGTAACGCTTGTTAATGCCGAAGTGGCCATTGTGACATTGCAAATCAATATCGATCTTCTTCCTGATTTTATTTATACGCTGCTTTTGGCCACGACCCGGGATGAAGTGACCGGAGTGATCCATGTCTATTGGATTCAATATAATGAAAAGGGTTTTCCCAACAAAGCAGATGATCTTTACGGTTCATGGACATTGACGCCGCTTGAAGGAAATCGGACATCCGTCCTATATGAAAATTACATCGATCCCGGATTTTGGACACGTTTATTTCTTCAAGATACGATTTTACAAAATAATTTAACAGACATTGTTAAAATTATTGCGGTGATTCGATCTCAGCTTTCTCGCTGACTGCCTCATTTTTCAGCATGGTACCAGGTACCTTTTAGCGGTGAGTGACCGGTGCCAAATTAAACAGCAGTGTGTCCGTCAGTTCCGCAATCAAATGAAGCATTACAATATGGGTTTCTTGAATGCGAGGGGTTTTTCCGAGGCCCACGTTTAAGTGATAGTCGACAATCTTTCCCACTTTGCCTCCCTCATTTCCGGTGAGTCCGATGGTGAGAAGTCCTTTTTCTTTGGCTTTCTTAAGCGCACGAACCACATTTTCAGAATTGCCACTGGTCGAAATTCCAAAAGCCACATCACCCGCATTTCCCAGGGCTTCCAACTGCCGGGCAAATACCTCTTCATACGAATAGTCATTCGCAGTGCTGGTTAAAATAGACATATCGGCGGTTAAGGCAATTGCTGGAAGAGGAGGGCGCTCAAACATAAACCGATTTACAAATTCGCCCACAAAATGTTGGGCATCACAGGCGGAACCGCCATTTCCAAATGCCAATATTTTTTTTCCATCTTTAAATGCATGAACCACGACTTCTACCACTTGAACTAATTTTTCTTTGTGTTTATTAAGGAAGTCTAATTTTACTTCAACGCTTTCGTTGAAGGCCTGTTCAATACGCAAACTAATTTTTTGTTTGTCTAAAATCATGTGATGTATCGTAAGTGGCGAGATTCTCAATGTCAATCAGTAAGACTTTATTGTTAAGAGAGACCATTGCGCAACCCGAGCGGGCATGGCTTTTGCCTGAAAGGCAAAAGAGCGAGGGTGAGCATGAGCGCAAACGCTCGCAGGGCGTTTGACGCGCGTCTCGACTAACAATAAAGTCTTACTGATAGAAGTTTCTTTACGCCGCTTTCTTTTCTTCAGTTGATTCTAACGGTGGCGTAGGTTCAGTATGATGCGCATGATGGGGCTGGACGACATGATCCTCAATGACTTGCAACAACGCAGGAAAGAATAAAACTGAAGAAATTAAACAGGACCCCATTCCGATGACGGCCACAAGTCCAATCGTTTCCAAACCTTTGTGGTAGGCAAAGTAGAGTGCTCCAAATCCAATCATGGTCGTGGTGGAAGAAAGAAAGATTGCGCCACCGGTATATTTCATGACGAGTTGCAAAGATCCGTGCCCCAATTCTTTATACCGATGATATAAATAAACGCCATTATCAATCCCAAGCCCCATGAGGATTGTAAACACGATGGAATTCATAAAATTTATTTTAATTCCAAACACAAATAAAATGGCCAGAAGTCCTAGGAGGCCCACCAAAAGGGGTGAAACGACGAGAATGGTGATTGAAAGTCTCTTTAGATCAATCCAGAGGATCAAAAATACAGCCAGTA
>CAZDSE010000109.1:4944-6640 GCA_964507905.1 uncultured bacterium
GATTGTCATGGGGAGTTCGCTTTTAATGAGCGTTAAGATGTCTGAATAAATGAGCGCTTCACTGGCGACATGAATTTTTATATGTGACGCTGCTTTTTGAAAATCACGAATTTCATCGGCATAGCGCATGACTTCTTTTCCATGCCAGAGATCTACTGCTGGGAATATGAACAAAAAGGCACCCCCATGGTTCGTTACCGGACTAAATTGTCTTTTCAACTGCTTCGGGAGATCTGAAACTGAAAAGGTATTGGCATTTGCAGATTTTTTAAATTGAACTAATTTTTCTTCCTCTTCGCCCTCTAGAAAGCGGAGGGTTTTGTCTTTTGCGACTTTTCCAAGTTTTCGTATATATGGAATTTTTTCAGACTGTGCTGTCGGTACATATGAATAGAGAGACAGGCCTTTATCAATAGTTGTATTTTTATGATCTTTTTGCACTTGCTTTAGAATAGATTCCAATTCCGGAATATCTTCCAGATTGTATGCATATACCACCGTCGGAGAGAGTGACACTCCGAATGCATCGCTGATTTCCTCTTGTAACTTTAATGTGCCAAATCTATCGGCACTTAATTTTCGAAAATCATAATCAAATTGAATGAAGGGAATCCCCAAAAATGCAACGAGGCAAATGGCCAAAAAAGCTCCGACGGTTAAATACGGTTTTGGAAATCGTCGTGGACTTAAAAAAGCTTCATGAGGGGTGGCCACAAATGTCATTTTTCTTTTCATTGGCCATATTCTTTCTTGTGCCACCAATAATGCGGGGAGAACAATATACGTATTGATGAGACACAGTGTAATTCCTCCTCCACAGATTAATCCAAATTGTGAAAACCCAATAAAAGACATGGGGATTAAAATCAAAAATGCAATCGCAGTTGTGAGTCCAGCTAAAATAAGGGGTTTTCCTGTCGACGAATGAATAATTCGAATGGATTCTTCTAAGGAACGATGACGACGTCGTTCTTCCAAATATCGAAGATACAGATGGATCCCATAGTCGATGCCCATCCCAGAAAGAATTCCCAAAAGCACTGCGGTAATCATGTTTAAATACCCAATCGTCAACGTCGCAAATGCCATGGTGTAGACCAGGGACATCATGAGCGGGAGTCCCACGAATAGGGGAGCCAACTTTTGTCTCGTATACAAAAAAAGCAATAAGAGAATACCGATGAGGGCTATGATGGTGGTACGTTTTAGATCCGAAAACATAAAGTCGACTTCTTCGATTCGTGTGACATAGCGGCCCGTGTATTTAACAAGCATCTCAGGATCGAATGTCTCTGGATGCAATGAAGCCACCGTGGCCTGAGCGTTGGCCAAAAGTGTTTTGCAAAAATCGAGCGAGTTTGAATGTCCGCCTGGCTTTACAAGCATGACCAATCGTTGTGGTTTTTCGGTTAAGTAGTAATCCTTGATAATATCCGATGAGAGATATTTTTTTTGAATGTCGTCTATGTTCCATTCATTTTTTTCACCCAATAGATCGATATAAAATGGATTGTGTTTATTTCGTTCAAATGCAATTTTATCTTTGAGGCGTGTTTCAAGAGTTTTGAGATCCTCCAATTCGACAAAGAGAAGGCTTCGATCTTCAAAGAATTTCTTGTCTAATTTATAATCTACATAATTCACTTCCTTTAATTTTTGAAGCTCGATGGATAGGGCATCTGCAAATTTCTTAGCA
>CAZDSE010000109.1:6650-6954 GCA_964507905.1 uncultured bacterium
CATTTTCTAATTTGCCCCCTTCAAGAACGATGACGAGATACCCTTCACCGCCCGCTAAGTCTCGAATGACGTTTAAGTCTTTAACGGACTGGGCTTCTGTGGGTAGCAAATCGACAAAATCACCTCTAAATTGGAGAGAGCGGGTGATCCACAGAGCAGACACCATCATGAGCACGCTTCCAAAGAGAATTGCCCACCAATATCGAAGTGTCCATCGACTGAGAAGGTGATAAAATAATTTCATAAACTTAAATCATATCCAATAGTTATCATGATTTCCGTCTAAACCATTTTTGTTGACGTC
>CAZDSE010000110.1:0-1418 GCA_964507905.1 uncultured bacterium
GTTCCGCGGCATTTTTTAAATATTCGTTTTCCGCATTAAACCATTCCTTATTTTCGGCTTTTTTATCGACAATGCTGCCTCCAAAAATGGTTGTGAGTCCGATGACGCTGATCAAAAAATATGATTTCTTCATTGCAATTCCTCCACGAGGGTTAAAGTTCCCTCTTCTATCACGCCTTCAGACGGAGAGAAGATGTATTTTGGCGGAAGTTTTTCTCCGCGAATTTTAAAATATCGACCTTCTCCAAATGGTTTATTATTTTCATCCAAAAGAAATGAGATCAATCCAGAAAACCGAACACTTTTTCTAAAGGAGTCCAGTTTCAAAGAATATTCGTTTTCCGCAGTATCCCCAAATGTTCGTGTGGTAAAAGAATGGATCAGAGTATTTAAATACGTGGGTGTTTCGGATTGTCCGGATGGATCAAAGCGCGTATTTAACTTAGAAAGTTCCTGATCGGGTTCTCCTTCAAACGTGACATAAAAGGATTCAGACACATCGACTTCTTTTGAGTCTTTGTCGATTGTTTTGTGAGTGACGGTCAGTTTCCATTTTTTCAAAATAAGATCAGATGGTACAATCACTTTCCTTCGGACTTCTCTTTTTTCAATTTTTCCATCTTTTCCATGGGAGATCGCACATGAAGATAGAAGTGATTTCAATGCTGATGTTTTGGACACTTTAATCTGTCCATAGATGATTTGGCTCAAAGAAATCGATTTGTCGGCTAACTTCGAGATGGTGGATTTAATTTGATACTCCACTTGAGCCTCAGTATCTTCTTCAAATGGCCCAACCTGGCAATTATACAGATGAAAAGTAGATCCCTTGGTCAGGTTTTCCTTTTGGGTGACTTTGTTATTTGCAAATGAGGCGCTAAATATGTTGTCTTCAGTTCTGGCACTGCGGACGGTTCCAATCCATTGACTTTGTTCAAGTGGAATCTTGAGTGACGACTGAAGTGGGGGGAGAGTGGTGACCCCCAATTGGCCATTTTCATAAACAATCGATACCGATTCATCCGTATAGATGTCACTCACATCTTCCTGATATGAAGTATTCATTTTTTTGGATTGAAATCGATAAATTCCTGAAAAATCCGATAATGCTTCGTTGGACTTGGCCACCAATTTTGGATCCATTTCTTGGACATCCACAAAAGAAGGGTCACTGGAATCTGTACCAGGCACCTTATCTTCTGAGCATCCTGCAATGATTGAAATGGCCCCAATCAATATCAATAAAAGAGTTTTTTTCATAACTTTCTCCTTACGTACTGCGCATACTTTACCAAACCAAATTGAAATACAAGCAAATAGTATGCCAGCACTTTTTGTGACGGTGAGCTGTTATAAAGGATATGTATCTTTTTGACAAGTGACGTAAATTGTCACTGGGCTACGACTTTTGCGGCAGG
>CAZDSE010000110.1:1428-6943 GCA_964507905.1 uncultured bacterium
GCAGGGCCATGGGGGATGAAATCGGCCCGGTGATGTTTAGGGAATAGGTGCCATCGGGGCCAAGGGAGTTGGCGATGAAGGGCAAGAATAATTGAAAATCTTTTTTGAATTTTTCGGAGAGTTTGAGTTTGAGTTTTAGATTCAGACGGCTGTTATTGAATTGACGGGGATTGGTCAAGATTTCACCGGTTAAGGCGGCTTTGAGATCATCTTTGTCCGTTCCCAAATCCAGCTTTTCGACGCTCAAACGTTCTTTTTTAAGATTGCTCTTCATTAGAATATTCGACAGCGCAATTTGGGGGATTTCCATATTGAGGACATTGGTTTTGTCTAAAACAAATTTTTGGACAATTAAATCAATATTTCCTTCGATATCTTGTGATCTTTGAAAGTTTCCACTGAGTTCAACCGATCCATTGACGATGCCGCCCAAGCTCACTGGGAGATAATCCTTAAATTGATTTTTGATATTGAGTGCATTGATGGCGAGTGAAAATCGATTTCTTTGGAAGGACCCAGAGGCCGTGCCTTCTAAAAAAGTTATTTTAAATTTAATTTTTGGATTCATCATGATGAGAGAGGTGAGAGAAGGCCTGGCCGATAATTCTGGGATACGAATAGGCGGAAGATTAATATTTTTGTGACTGAGCGTCACTTGAGACAGTTTTATGCCCAAGAGAAGCGTCGTCTTAAACTCTTCAACATCGATCATGAGCCCGGTTTGCTGTTCGATTTGAAGGAAGATTTTGTCTTGGAGTTTGTGAAAGGGGAAATTGAGAAATGTAAATAAAACAAATGTCATCACTCCAAACAGGACGTACCCACTGATTTTAAGAATTTTTTGGGTATTCATTATTTAATCCTTCGGCTTAAAGGCCGATACTTTAAACGTCACATTTAAAAACTGCGGGTTATCGAATCTGGGTTTTACTTTGAGCTCTTTTAACACCATGTGCGTTGGCGACGATTCGACACGATAAAAATAATCCACCAGTTGTCTCAATGTGACTTTCACCAATTGCACGGTTGCTTCGGTCTCAACAAAAAAATCACCAGGGGCGAGTTGTTTGGGGCTAATGCTCTCAATCGATTCTCGACCAATTTGTGAGCTTTGGGCCAACTGTTCCAACGCGGACAGAAGTGAAAAATCGGCACTGATTTGTTTCGCCTCGCGTTCGAGCTGTTTTAGCGTTTGAGATTGCTCGTCAAACTTGGCTTCATAGCGCCTGAGTTCTTTTAGATTTAAATTTTTGGTTTCAATTTCTTCTTTGAGAGCACCCACTTTTCGATGACCCATAAACACAATCACAAGCAAGATGAGCACCATGCCGCCGATGGCTCCCACATTGGCAATTTGTTTTTGCTCGGCCGGCAGGGCATCGTACCATGTAAAAATGGGAGCGAATAGTTTGCTGTCTCTCAGTTTGGAGATTTCATCTCTCAAGCGATTTAAATTGAATGTCATGACTTTCCTCGTTTGATTTCAAAGCTTAATGTGAAATCTTTGTTTCGACCATCTGAGGCGGTGGATATTTCTCCTTTAATGACTTTGGTAAATTTGGGATTGGCTTTTAACATCTTTTCAATATTGTCTATGGTGTTAAAAGAGTCCGAGATGGCTTTTAATTTTATTTTTCCGTCTACAATGGACAGCTCTCGGACATCGAACAGTACTTGTTTTGGGGCCAATTGCGATATTTCTTCTAAAATTTGTAGTGTGGTCAATTCTCCGCCCTTGGATCCCCCCAAGGCCTCAATCTTCTCTTGATGTTCTTTGGCTGTTTTATTTAAAAATGCCCGAAGTTGAGTGGCATCCTCTAATAGATGAGGAGGGATTTTAATTGGAAATTTTTTGGTAATTTCGATCATTTGACTGTCCAGGCTTTTTAAAGTGGATTTTAAGATAAAGAAATTCCCGGCAATATTTAAAAATAATATCAATAAAATTATGCTTCCGATTCCAGCCAAATACTTGACTTCATGAGATAAGGGGCCCTTTTGATATCTGGAAAATTCTTGTTTTCTAAAATTAAATTGCTGGCTGGGTAAGCTTCCAACACATCCCAAGGCCAGTGCCAATGCTTGTGTGGCCTTGGCATGATTGGCATCCTGGTCGGCAATGTTGTTTAGCTCAAACGTTTTTAAAACTTTCAAAAATTCGACTTCGACATGAAGCGCCAAAGATAAATATTGAGGAAGATTTCTAAGAAGGGATGTTCCTCCGGTGACATATGCTTTTCGGACGATCCCTTTCCCTTTGGAGCGATTGGCTTGAAACGTTTGATTGATTTGAGAGATTAATGGATCAAGCGCTTCTTTGATGCAATTTGAAAACTTGACTTGATCTTGAGTGGCGCCTTCCTCTTCGGTCAGCACAAATCCATTTTCAATTTTCGCTTTTTCTCCCTCTTCCGATGACAACTTATATTGCGTTTGAATGGCATCCGTAATGGCCTGGCCCCCCAAAGAAATACTTCGAACTTGACTCAAGCGGCCTTCGTCTACAATGGCCATTCCCGTTTGTGATTTTCCAATATTGATTAAGGCATAGACTTCAGATGTTTCCTGTCCAGAATAGGCCATTAAATTATATAAACTGGCCGCATCCGAGGTGAGCAAATCCGGAGATACATCGGGATGCTCAAAAAGAGACAGTCGACTTTGAATGATCTCCTTTTCCGTTAGTAAAATGAGGAGAGTCGATGTCTTATCCGATGCAGAGATCTGATATTCATAAACAATATTCTCCAAATCAAAAGGTATGTGCTCTTCAAGCTCGAAAGGCAGGGTTTGTCGAATTTTGGATTTGTCAGTAAATGGAAATATAATCGTTCGTGACGAAACCCACAGCCCGGGAATGGCCGCTGCCAGTTTAAATGGAGGGACAATCACATGTTGGAGAAAAATATTTTTTATAGCACTTTTGATATCGTCAGACTTTGGATCACCGGATGAGTAGGGGAGTTTTTCTTCGTAAAAGTCAATGAGCTCTACCTGACGGAGCCAAATTTCCATCTCCAGCGCTTTAACGGAATGACTTCCAATGTCGAGTCCTATGACTTTCAATTTAAGTTCCAGTAAGTGATTTGAGGTTGCCCATTTTTAAGTTCCAGGGATGGATCAGCAATGGCCCTCACCACTTGTTTTACTCCACCCGCTTCGCCAATGGATTCGATTGAAAATACAGAAGTCGATGTCGAAAGTTTTACTTTGGGAGTGGTATTGAAGTTTGCACTTTTAAGCAAAGTATTTTTGCAAAATGTTTCAAACTCTTGGACATTCTTAAACGACCCATTTTTTTGACGATGTTCCATAATTTGGGTGACATCTTCCTCCGTGAGTTCCGGGCTAATGCTTAAAAGCATGGTTTTATCCGCACTGTTTACATTAATTCCCCCTGTAGGATACACGGTTATATACGGCTGAATCAAGTCAAAGATCGTATCGTCGTTAAATCCTTCGATGAGTCCAACTTCGGAAACCATGTCCAAAGGGGCATTTTTGGATTTGTAACGGGTGGGAAGTCGGTCATAGTAAGAATCTTCGTCTCCGCCCTCCACTCGATTGTGGTCTTTATCGATCCAGTCGACAATATTATTAATCAGCTCTGTAAATTTGAGGTCGCGATATTTTTTAAAGAACTCTTCATCGGATGTTTTCTTTTGCTCAAAAATAGAGTCCAATTGCTGAATGACCGCCGCTCGGGTTTGAACATTTTCCAAGTCATTTAGATTAATTTTTGAACTCTCGTCAAATATTTGGACTGTGATTTTTCCTTCAATTTTGGATTCTTCCACCAGTTCTTTAATTTCTTTTTGAGCGCCAAATGTGGATTTTTTACCGGCAATGGGCGGGTAAATGAATCCGAATTGCCATATTTTATCCACCATATCTTCGCTATATCCTGGAATTTGTTTGACCATTGGATTTTTTTTAATTGCATTTTGGACTTTGAGTTCCAGTAACGCAAAGTAGACTCCGGATCGGGCCAGATTTTGGGCTTTTAGAGAATTTTGAAAATTTTTGGAAATGCGAAGATTAATTTGGCTATTGTACGTAAAATCCACCATCATGAGGGTCAGCATGGATATGGAGCTAATGACCAAAATGAGAGCAACACCCTTTTTGTTGAGAGGCATCATTTAGGTGTCGTCCCCATCATCGTCGTCGTCATCGGGATTTTCATTTGGATTTTTTAAGGGTTTTCCATCGGGTCCTGTTCCAGATCCAGATTCATTACCTTTTGACTCTGTCTTTTTGACTTCGTTATTGGGACTTGAGATCAAAACCTTGGTTGAGTACTCAAGCTCTTGATCCCCTTTTTTTAAAATGAGTTTGATGTGCACCGCCTCTGGAAATGTATCTTCAAAATCCCTTCGACTGGTATCCCATTCATCGAGCCATCTGTCTTGTTTTAAGGAGTAAAATTTAAATTCAATTCCTTTAATGCCCCCAACGACTTTAAATTCTGATCCTCCTTTATCCTGTTCTTCATCGACAATGGGATCTATTCTACGAACGAGTTGCGAAAATGAAGAATCATCTTCATCCGTTTCAATGCGATATCCGATTTCACAAAGATCGGATTCATGGGTGCCCGAATAATATTTTCTGTGAGCGAGAGACGTAAACTCAAGATTATTGGATTTACCGATAAAATAGGTTTTGAACCACTTGCTTTCATCGGCAGATCCAAACATGGAGCCTTTTGTTTTTTTCGGCACGTGAAAAGCCAGGCCAATGTCTCTTTGCAACAGATTTAATGTGGTGCGAATGCCGTGAATTTCTTCCCACTCCTTTTCAGTGCGTTTTTTGACGTTTAAGCCCCGTGAAATGGCTCCGCCCGTTCCCAAAGCGATAAATGAAAAGATGGCCATCGCGATGAGAATTTCAATCAAAGTGAATCCTTTATAACTGTGAGGATATTTAATGACTTTTTTCATAATGGGAGTTGCGCTTTAAAGTCAAACATATGGGTGGTGAGCGAAATATGTTTTTCTTTCTCTCCCTCCTTCCAATAGACACTGATGGTTATTTCCTTAGATGCTTTTTTAATAAATTCAGAAATTTTGGGGAGATACGCCATGAGAGGATTTTGTTCTTTGGATTCTTCTGCTTCCTTTCCATCTGTATCCGCATTGAGCATTTCGGCTAAAAAGGAAAGATCATATTCAAAATCACGGCTCGTCATCTCCCACCGATATGATTTATATTGACCTTCATACGTGCCTTCTTCTTTGGAGCCAATTTCGGTGAGGGACTTCCCGGTATATTTCAGAATTATCTCAGTCATTTTTTCCTGAGCCAAAAGCGAGGCCTGTGTGGTTCGTCGGCTATTGGCACTGTTCCGGACATTCATGTTTTGCGAGTCAATGAGGACCAAAAAGGAGGTGACAAATATAGCCATCGCGACCATGACTTCGACTAGTGTCATGCCTGCACTTTCTATTGCCCATAAATCGATAACGGGAGGAAGAGGAGATCTTCTGGAGCGGAAGTAAAGCGCAGCCCGAAG
>CAZDSE010000111.1:0-6271 GCA_964507905.1 uncultured bacterium
CAGGGATCATTGGGATTAAGTTTGGAAAAGATCAGATTATCAATGGGAAGTCTTTGCAAGGTTCTTTGGCCTGCTTCTTCGTATGCTCACTCATTACATTTTTATTTCTGATTGTTGGAGAAGTTTCGACTGATTATATGGCTCTCATCTGTTTATTGGGTGGATTGATCCCCACAATCACAGAGATTTATTCATCAAGATTATATGATGATAATTTTGCCATCCCGGTCGTGACCGCCTCACTCATGTATCCCATACTTCTTTTGCTTAGTAATTTTTAATTCTTCTATTAATTTTTATTGTCTTCTTCTGAAACTGGCGGGAAAATAAATGTTTTTGCCCCATTAGATGCATGGCTCACTTCTTTTCCATTGAACCAAAGTTTTACTCCTTGAGCGTCGGATACAAATAACCGGATCACCTTTTTGGCTTGAATTTGGGTAGAGCTTCCTGATTTTACACCCAGTGAATAGGGAGCATCTGTATCTAACTGTACTTTTAACCAGACATCTTTGGTTGGTGTCACCGTTAATTTATATTTCCCCTCTCCTTGAGTCACAGGGGTATCTGCCGGCTGATCGGCTTCAGACAATGTGGGCAATGGGGATACGGGTTCTAATTTCTTTGATTCTTTAAAAAATAAAGAAACCACGACCACCAACACCAAGAAAGAAAATGTGGCCGTTACCAATAAAAAATTCTTTTGGTGGTAAAAGGGAGGCGATGGAATTTCTTTTGTCTCAAGAACAGGTTCATAAACTTCATTCTGTGCCTTTAAAAATTCTTCATAACGAAATAAAACATCCGGTACATCCAATCCCAAAAATTTTGAAATAGACCGAAGCATTCCTTTGACATACGGCGGTGGCGGAAGATGTTTGTGTTGATCCGCTTCAAGAGCATGAATTCGATCGATATGGTATCGAGTATATTTGGCGACATCCTCTTGAGAGATGTTTCTTTGTTCTCGTTCTCTTTTTAAAAATTGACCCAGCGTCTCCACAAAGAAATTTATAGCAATAGATTTTGTGATTTACAATTCTATTTTTATGGACTATGTCTTAAAGATCAATGAAAACAAGGTTTTATATCCAGGTCATTGCCGCATTGGTATTCATCTCTTCGTCAGTGGAGTTTTCTGCCTTCGGCTGGGGAAGACACGATTTACTGACCACACAGATCCTTCAAAAAGTAGAGTGGCTACAAAAATATCCTGCTGTCAAAGTAACATCCTTCCAACAATTTTTATCCAAAGCCTTTTCAAAAAGCTTTTCAGAGGCTGACTTTTTAAAAACATATAAGTTAAATGCAAACTTCAAAGTAAAGGCCTTGGCTGATCAGCCAGTTGGCACCTTGATTCCACCGATTCAAATTTTGATCCATCATGTCGACGAACCCGACTGGGGAATGGATCAAAATCTAGATATCTCACCTGATCAAAAATGGATGGGGGGCACCCAAGGTCCAACAAGCCAAGCGTTCCGACATCTCTATTGGAAAAAATGGAGCGTCAAAGCCCCATGGAGAACATTTCATATTCCGCCGAGGGAAATGGGCGAAGCGCTTGTAAGAGCCCAGACCTACTACGATCTCGCCGAGAGTGCATTTCAATCGGGGGAAGCCTATTGGGCATTTCGTTTTTTGGGCTGGTCCCTTCATTATATTCAAGATTTGGGACAGCCATTTCACTCAAGTCAACTCTTAACCCCAAAATTTATTGCTTGGGATTCTATATTTAATTTTTCTCAGCTCATTAAACGAACCACTCAGATCATTTCCAATTATCATTTTATTTACGAAGATTATATTGTTTTTCGTGTAGAAAATGAACTTAAAAGCGACCAACAAAATTTTTTCATTCCCGCACTGGCCCGAGATGATTTTATGGAGAGCTCAAGTGCGTTTTTAATCGCAAAACATTCCGCTGATGTCTCTAATCGACTTTCGTATTCAATTGGGGAAGATTGCTATACGTTTTTTGGGAAACGATTTTTAGATCCCACAGTTAACGTCCCCAACAGCCCAAAAGGAACATTTAATTTAGCAGAATTTGATTCAACCACTCAGCTCACCCAGAAAGAAAAAGAAGTTTTCCTAAGAAATACGGCCAAAAGTCTTGAAAAAACAGGTTTTTTTACCCGATCACTTCTAAATCTCGCCAAAGAAGAGTTCTTGCTCAAGGCAAAATGACATTTGAAGATTTCCTCAAAATGAGGTAAAAAAGATGCCTATGTATAAGGTCAAGTTTCGAGACGAATCCGATAAAGAAATTTGGACAGTCTACTGTAAGACAGGAGATTTAGACTTAAGGGCTCATCCTTACTTTGTTTCAATTCAAAAACTCGTTGATTCATCTGTGCATAGCCCCATTATCGAAATCAACAACAAAGAAAAAAGAAGATTTAGAGATACCAGATCCCTTCTGATTCCCATCCAAAGCATCATTCTGATAGAACAGTTGGATGATGAAAAATCCAGAATTGTTGAAGTCAAGGTCCCTCTTTCCGTCCCAAAACCACAGTTTCATGAATAAAGAACCCATGACCCCAGTGGGGTTTGAAAAATTAAAACTTGAGATTCATCGATTAAAAACAATCGAACGTCCCCGCGTGATCCGCGCCATTGCTGAAGCCAGAGCGCATGGGGATTTGAAAGAAAATGCGGAGTACCATGCTGCCAAAGAAGAACAAGGATTGCTTGAAGCCCGCATTGCAGACATGGAACAGATCCTGGCCTTGGCCCATGTGATCGATTATAAAACCCTTCAGGCCAATGGCTCGATTTCTTTTGGTGACACCATTACGCTTTTTGATTTACAAACGGATTCTCAAAAGAAATATCAGATCGTTGGGAAACTTGAATCGGATATTAAAAGTGGAAAACTTCCCGTCAGCTCCCCCATTGCCCGCGCCCTTATCGGAAAGAAACTTGGAGAGATTGTCACGATCCAAGTCCCCAAAGGATTGCAAGAATACGAAATCTTAAAAATAGAATATATTTAATCTTTGAGCCACCGAGAAATATGTTGAATATTCTGGTCTATGTTGGATTGAAGTTCTGGGCGTTCTTCTAAATCATGAATTGAAAACAATGTGGAATGAATTTCATTCCGAATTAAATCTTTGCTTTTGACAACCCCCTTGTGGGTCGCTGATTCAAATATTTCAACAATCGCCATGCCCTCTGTAGGCCCTTTTGGGAACGTTTCCCGACTGAATCCCTCGATCCACATAAAGAGATTTCCCAAAAAAGATCCCGCACGAATTTGATTCACGCCCCATTTATTTATTTTATATTCCAAAGGGAAACTGGTCTGATCAAGGGTTTTTGTTTCAAATAGTTTTCGCAATCTTCCCAACACCAATTCCTTGGTTACTTCACTTTCAAAATCATCATTATCAATCACTCCAATAAACTGCAGGCGATCAGACATCATATAATCGGTCGGGGCCAAGAGTTTCACTCCGCCAGCTCCCAGTTTTAGGACATTCTCAGCAATCTTTCCTCTGAAGTCACTTTTATCCTCAATCGGACGAATCCCCGTTCTTCTATAGAGACAGGTTCCAACCGTCGTACAGCTCAACTCTCTTTCATTATCTTTTTCATAGTAAAAATTGTAGGCATGGACTTCGCGAACCATGGACTTTGCTTTCACATTGACCAATGCATGCCAATTCTCTGGAATGGATTTAAACCGATAAATTTCCAAATAAGGCGTAAATTGAGGCGACAAAAAAATACTTAACGGAATGGCCCTCACTCCAAGCTCATAAATTTCAATGGCTGCGGGAAATTTAAGCCCATTTTCCTCAAGAATTGCAAAAAAAGCAAAATGAGAAAACGAACTTCTGGGACTGCACATGACCGTATATACGCCATCCCCAGGATGACTTAAATTCGCCAGAAAAATATCTCCCGGCTGAAAGGTGATGCCTCGATACCGAACACCGTCCCCAACAAACTCATATTGTGAAAACTCCTTATATTGAACCCATTTTTCATACGGCCACTTGGATGGTTTGATGGGAACAATTTTTATTTGTTTTTGGGGATCTGATTGCTGATTCACCAAAGAATAATAAACATCTTTTAAAGATTCTCGATGAATCAGTGGATGCAAACTCAGCGCTTTTAAATCATCTTTGGAGAGCTTCGGGTTAATATTTTTGAGATACGATAGTATCTCAAAAAGCATTGGCTCTTCTTGGTTCAATAAAGCCTGTTGAATGAGAACCTCTGTCGTATATTTCTTCCAATGAGAAACCTGGAACTTGAGTTCAATTAAATCATCCGCACTCGCCTCATCTCGACCAAACCTATTATATATTTCTAAAATACGTTCTATATTTAAATCTTTGAGATTCTTTTCGGTCCTCTGCGCTTTTAATGACGTATCCATTAACTGAGCCAAATCTCGCAATTTTCCATGTGTATATTCATATGCAAAACTACTGCCGCAAATTGCAAGACCAATGAACAGAAAAATGAACTGACTTAATATTTTTTTAATCATAGAGAAGATCTTAATTAATAGATGAAAATGTTTATTTCAAGCTTTAATTTCTAAGTTCAGGATACGGTTGATCCAATCCAAATTCCAGTCCCGCCGTGGTTTCAGTGGACAAATCCACTATTTTTTTCCACCCAATCTGATTTTGATACAACTGAACACGAAGTTTTCCGTTCAGCGTTTCATAGTCATGAAATATTTTTCCATTCGGAGTTGGAAATTGTAAATCCATCATCTGATCTCGCTCCGCCGATGCTTTCACTTTGAGACGATATTTAAATCCAGTCGCTGTGATCTCCCAATGTCCCAAATCCAAGTCCCACTCAAACACATATTCTGGTTCAGACGACCGAAATTCATAGAGCTGTCCTTCATGATGCAAGGCCAAGAGAATGGCTGTCGGTACCGGCATCCCATATGGGATTTTGGCATCGCCTCCACCGCCCACAAAAGAACTTTCCGGATTTTCTAAAAAGGAAGTCACCGACATCCAAAACCACCATTTGGGAAATGTTCGCCCCCAATTTCGATCTTGATAGCCGTCTGCTTTTTCGAAAACATATTCTTTGCCGTCCAGAGTTAACGTTCCAGAAATCTCTGCATCCATTTGCGCCGGATACCAATAGATATTAAAGAGAGACGGATATCCCATCCCCCACCCCATGGCATTCCAACCCATTTTTTTGCGCACAGTTAAATCCCATTTGACTGCATGTCCCTCATCATTAAAGTTTGCCGTCAAATTTTGTGCATCCGACATGTGACTTCCCACTTGCACAAATGGCGAATCATAACTGGCCTTAAATAAAGAAACTGGAAATTTTGACGACAAAATTATTTTTCTCTGGAAATCCCCAAATGTCACAAATGCACGCGAATGGGGCGAACTCCCCTCCTGATCCCACGGATTCACCACCCCATAGCAAAAGAAAAACGCCTCTCCCGTCTTTGGATCATTGACCTTATAAAACCACCATTCATACCAATCTCCGGTATCCATTTTACCCGTACCCAGATTTTCTCTATTCCATTGAAAAGAATTGTGGGGATCGACCGGAAATCCATGGGCAGTTTGAGCAATCCATAAAACGCAAAGCCACACAACCACCGTCCATCGACACTGGTATAGACGCATAAAAATACGCTATCATATCTAAGCATCAAGAATCTGCTAAAATCTTTCTTATTTTTTTCAGAAATCCAGGTCCTTCAAACACAAACCCCGTATAAAGCTCAATCAAAGATGCCCCGAATGAAATTTTTTCCTGCGCATCCTTTTCCGTCACGATCCCCCCAACCCCAATGATTGGAATATCAGGGCCGAGAAGACTCTTTATTTTTTTGATCATTTCATTGGATCTCTGACGCCATGGTGCACCGCTAATGCCTCCATAACTTAAAATTTTTCCGGGAAGTAAGGAATAATCGACGGTGGTATTGGTGGCAACGACACCTGCAATTTTATGTTTCTTTATGATCCAAACGATCTGGGTGAGTTGTTCTGTATCAAGATCGGGTGACAATTTGACAAGTATGGGACGCTGGGCCACTTTTTGAACTTCGGAAAAAAGAAAATCAAGCCGTTGGGGTTCTTGAAGTTGTCTCAACTCTGGCGTGTTGGGAGAACTCACATTGATTACAAAAAAATCAATACTGGAATTGGCTTTTTCTATATATTTCACATAATCAGAGGCTGCCTTATCTATTGGAGTATTCTTATTTTTTCCAATTTTGAGCCTCACGGGAATGGTCATTTTATGT
>CAZDSE010000111.1:6281-6920 GCA_964507905.1 uncultured bacterium
CTCAGCCGTTTCACCATTGCTTCAACCCCGTCGTTATTAAAACCCATCCTGTTTATCAATCCTTCATCTTCGGGAAGGCGGAACAAACGCGGCTTATTGTTTCCTTGTTGGGGTTTGGGCGTTACCGTCCCCACCTCGATAAATCCAAATCCCAAAGCCTGCCATGCCAAAAGTGCCCTGCCATTTTTATCAAATCCGGCTGCGAGCCCAATTGGATTTTTAAATGTCAGGCCAAACAATTTTCTTTCTAATGCTGGATGATAATCAGAGTACAAGATAGAGAGCACCCATCGGACAGGAGGAAAGCAGAGTTTGGAAAGAATAATGGGGTGAATGAACTCAGGATTAAATAGAAACAAAAACCATCTTATGAATTTATAAAGCATTCGATATTTTTTGTAGAATAACACGAATGATTTCTTTTTTGGACTGAATTTCCATAACACCCCCATCTCTATCTAAAACAATCGCGGGGTGCTTGAATTCTGAAATTTGGGACAAATCATTGGCAATGACCACATGTGCATTCATGGTCTCTAGCGCAGATTTCCCTATTTCTATTAACTCATCATTTGATTTTTTCCACGTAAGTTTAAAACCAATTTTAAAAAGTCGCTGGGTCACATTCTCACATCTGGC
>CAZDSE010000112.1:0-6908 GCA_964507905.1 uncultured bacterium
AATATCCATACAGCCTTGGGATATCACTGTATTGGAATCAATTATTTGGGCGACTGGGGAACACAATTTGGAAAACTCATTGTGGCTTTTAAGAAATGGGGAAATGAAGAGGAACTTAAAAAAGATCCTATCCCATATCTAAATTCTCTTTACGTTCGCTTTCATACAGAAGCTAAAAATACACCTGCCTTAGAAGACGAGGCCAGACTGTGGTTTAAAAAATGTGAAACCAAAGATCCTGAAGCCCTAAAACTCTGGAAGAAATTTAAAGATTTAAGCATTCAGGAATTTAAGTCTCTCTATAAAACACTCACTGTGGAGTTTGATGAATGGTCTGGGGAAAGTCTATACGATGCCGCTCTCCCCAAAACCTTAGAACTTCTTAAAAAAACACTCCCGACCCAATTGTCTCAAGGGGCGCTCATAGTGAATCTAGAGACATATCATATGCCTCCAGCTCTTTTGCTCAGATCAGATGGGGCTTCCCTTTATCTGACGCGTGATATTTGTGCCATTTTGGATCGATATGATCGATATCAATTTGATGAAATTTTATATGTGGTTGGAGATCCCCAGACTCTGCATTTTAAACAACTCTTTAAGCTGATTGACCTCATGAAAAAACCATGGGCATCAAAATGCCATCATATTGCCTTTGGACAAATTCTTCTGAAAGGTCAAAAAATGTCGGGCCGAGAAGGCCACACCATTTTATTGGAAGATCTTCTGAGCAAATCCACCGAACTGATTTCAAAAATTATTGAAGAAAAAAATCCATCCCTAAAGGGGAAAAAGGAAGTCGCAGATAAAGTCGGTCTCGGAGCCATCATTTTTGCAGACTTTAGTTCCAAGCGAATTAAAAATGCGGTGTTCGATTGGGATCAAATTTTAAATCCAGAAGGAGATACTGGCCCGTATGTGCTTTACACATATGCAAGAGCATCTAGTATTTTAAGAAAGGCCAGTCATCCTGAGGACTCTACCCCGCGTCATCCTGAGGAGCCACGAAGTGGCGACGAAGGATCCCTTTTGGACTCCCCCGAAGAGCGCGAACTCATGAAATGCCTCGAAAAATATCCTTACATTGTTCGTTCGGCTGCCCATGATTTCGAACCATCGTATATCGCCAATTATTTATTGGATGTCTCAAAACTATTTAATCGTTTTTATCACGTTCATCGCGTCATTCAGGAAGACAAAGGCTTACAACTTTCCCGGCTCAAACTGGTTCAAGCAACACAGACTGTTTTAAAAAATGCGCTTCGGCTTTTAGGAATATCGCCTGTGGAAGAACTCTAGCGATGCTGCAAGGGCCCTTGGCCTTCAGCATGACTTCCACATAAATGGCGTTGTATGTTGAAAGACAACATTTCCTTTATAATCGATGCCAATCGCTCCAATCTCATGTTTCAGTGCTTTTGCTTCCTTAAAACTCTTCTTGAATGCTGCGGCCAATGTCATCCCATCTGTCACTCTGAGAACAATTTTGGATGCCATGGATTCGTCAATAATATCTTCTCCGATCCCAGTACATGAGACTGCGGCATAGCGATTGGCATAATTTCCAGCAGGCATGGGAGTATCACTCACCCGTCCCACTCGTTCAAATCCTTTTCCCCCTGTGGAAGTTGCTGATGCCAAACGACCTTTTGCGTCCAATGCCACTGCCCCAACGGTTCCCATGGGACTTCCATTTGATTTTTCTTGCCACTCTTTAAGACTCGTTTCCGTCACAGGATCATACTCTAAAAATCCATGAGATCTCGCAAATTGAGTGGCATAGTTTCCGGCCAAAATTCGATCTTTTTCAGTGCGTAACAAAAATGCCACTTGAATGGGATTTCTAACTTTTTCAATATTTAAGACAGCAGAAAACGTTTGCGTTTTTCCATCCATAATTGACGCACTCATCCGAGCCACACCATCACTTTGAAGTTTGGACCCCGTCCCCGCATTAAAATAGGGACAATCCTCCAATAACGTCACCGCAAATGACACGGCTTCTAATGCAGAATGCTTTTTAAGATATTCAAAAGATTTTTGATGGATATCTGCGATTGCCCTTTTCTTCTGTTCAACATCTTTTTTTGGTAAATTTCCAGCTCCGCCATGGATAATGAGTTTAGGTTGCATCCGTTCTCCACATAAAAAAGAATCGATACCCTGTGTATTTTATAAATTCAAGAATAGCAATTTTAAATGATTTTGGCTCTTTCCACCACCTGTCGATTGGAAAGTTATCCGACTCAATCGCATTGGCAATGATATTTACATTATCCGGAAACACTTCTCGAAAAATAAAATAGGCTCGTTTCATGTGATAGTTTGAGGTCACGAGAACAACCGATCTCACTTTTCTTTCCACAAGCACTCGTTTGGCTTGAAGCGCATTCTCATAGGTGCTGGTAGACTCATTCTCTAAATATATTTTTGTGGTATCCACCCCACTCAATTCTTCATCAGTAAATATAGATGCAAGTGTTGCCCGAGAACCTGCACCTGCAATGAACAAAAGTCCGGCTTTGGATTCATTAAACAGTTTTAGCGCTTGAAATAGTCGCCCCTTTCCACCGGTCAATACCACAATCACTTCTGACTCTTGCAATGATGGGGTAGATATCTGAATAAAATCTTTCGAAAAGTCAAAAAATAAATATCCAACACCCAGCACCACACCGACGACCAAACCCACCAAAATTTTTTTCAGTCTCATAAGTTAATTTTGACTTACAATTACCATATTTTAATAGATCATTCCAGCCCAACTTAACTCTTGATAATCAGATTGGATTTTGTTACAAGCATTTCATCTATGGCACAAGAATGTTCGGTATGTAATAAAAAACCATTGTACGGAAATCGCGTCAGCCACGCCAACAATAGGCGGCGTCACCGATTACTTCCCAATCATAAACGCGTCAAAGCCTTGTGGAAAGGCGGCGTTCGCTATGTTCGCGTGTGTACCCGTTGTCTTCGATCTGGAAGCATCCAAAAAGCGGCGTAACCTCATTTGACTTAAGCATAAGTAGTATAAATATTTGACATTATACTTACGTGCATTTATACTACTTACATGCCACATCGACGCAACCGATATGCACTGCCCCAGATCAAAAAATTAAGCTCTTTTTGGCCTGTCGTGGGACTTCTGGGCTTAAGACATGTCGGTAAAACAACACTGCTCAGAGATATTTTGGGACTCAAAAACTTTGTAAGCTTTGATGACGAAGAGGCATTGGATGATGCCATGCATTCATCAAAAAATTTGCTATCTCGGCTGAGCACCCCTCTCATCATTGATGAAGCTCAGAAAGTGGCATCTATTTTTGATGCCATTAAGTTAAGGGTGGATCAAAAAAAAATTCCCGGTCAATACTATTTGACTGGATCCTCGACTTTTAGTTCAAGATTAGGGATCCGTGAATCTTTAACAGGCCGAATTGGAATCATGAGGCTTTTTCCATTTACCTTGGCTGAGACACATGAACTTTCCCTGGAAAAGAAGAGATGTTCTCTGCTTCATCGTGAAACACCGAGATTTAAAATGGAAGATGCTTTTAAAGCCATATCTTCTGGAGGACTTCCTGTGCCCCTCTTTACCCGAGATTCTGAGCAACGGCGACTTTACTTTAACAGTTGGTTAGATACCACGATTATGCGAGATGTGGCCCGAGTATATGGCAAGGGCTACGATCCCGATATCAGCTGGTCTATTTTAAGACAAATGAAGACAATTCTTACGAATGGAGAATGGCCGACCTTACGTTCTTTTAAACAAGATTCTCGAATTTTAAGAAAATATCTATCTTCTTTTGAAGACATTTTTTTACTCCAAAAAATCCCATGCCATGAAGAGGGAACCGGCGACGATCTTTGGCTTTTTTCGGATTCCGGCATCGCAAGGCATCTTCTTGAATCAGACATTGGACAAGGGATTCAACTCTCTCTGGGAAGAATTTTTATTTTCAAAGAAATTCTTGCCAACTTGGAATATACGGGCGTTCACTACCATCCTGTTTATTATAAAAGTATTCATGGAACCCCTGTCGATCTCATTGGGAAAAATGTCGTTATTAAAATCACGATCGAAACCAAAGGTGGATTGAGTTATGAAGAACGCTCTTTAGCGGGCGCAATGAAGAAATTAAAAATCCCATATGGACTGTTGGTCGCACCGATTGATAAAATCGAACATCCCCAAAAAGGCATTACAGTTGTTCCATGGACGTTTTGGTCCTAGGTCATCCTGAGCGCAATTCGAAGCGCTCCAACAGCGCTTCGACGCGAAGGATCTCTAAGGTGGAATGTGAAACGTAAGTGACCTGCCCCCAGTATTTGTACCAACTACACTGTTACAGTTTTCAAAGCAAGAGCTCCTGTGTTAAATAAATAAGTTTCTGGTGTGGATGGTTTGGTGAATGGCGAGCCCAATAAATTCCTACACCCTCTCCACCGAAATGACATCTTTGACCGCCTGAAGGGCGTTAATGGCTTCTTGGAGTTGGCGGAGGTCGACAATATTAACTTCAAAAATACAAATGGCTTTTTTGTCGCGGGTGGTGCGAATTTGGGCCTGAGAGATATTGATATTTCGGGTGGTAAAAACTTTACTCATTTCAACCAGTAAACCCGGTTCATCCTTACTCACCACTTTCAGCTTTATATGATGTGGCATTGATTTGGTTTCAGATTCCCATTCCACATCTATTTTTCGGTCTGGATCCGAAATCATCATCTTGGGACAGTTCAACTGATGCACCGACACTCCCCGTCCCCGAGTCACAAATCCAATGATGGGATCTCCCGGCAGTGGATTACAGCAGTGCGCAAATCGAACCAACACATCTTCTTCACCTTTAATTTTAATGGCATTTTTGGCTGTCGATTTTTTGGCAGCTTTTTTAAATAACTTACTCCAGAGTGTCGGCTTTTCTGGTTTTTCTTTTTTAAATTGTTCGGGAGATAAAAGTTTTTGGAGAATTTGATTTGGCTGAACAAATCCATATCCCACGCCCACCAGTAACCCTGTGATATCTTTTTGACCCAATTCAGAAGCTATTTTTGAAAGCTCCGGAGATTCAATATATTTTTGAAAACTGATATTTTGTTTTCGAAATGCCCGCTCGCAAATCGCAGTTCCAAGCTCGACTCCTTTTTCTCTTTCTTCAGATCTGATGAACGCCCGAATTTTCGCCTTTGCCCGAGAGGTCTTTACAAACGACAGCCACTCTTTATTGGGCTTTGGATTTTGGGAGGTTAGAATTTCAGCCGTATCCCCACTTTTTAAAATATATCTCAGGGGAACAATTTTGCCATTCACCTTGGCCCCAATGCACCGGTGCCCGACATTCGTATGAATCGTATATGCCAGATCTACAGGAGATGCCCCTCTGGGGAGCTCAAACACATCTCCTTTCGGCGTAAACACGTACACATCCCCCGGAAAGAGATCGAGTTTGACCGTATCCAAAAATTCGGATGGATCTCTCACTTCCTTTTGCCATTCCAAGAGTTGTCTCACCCACGAAAAACGTTCCACATCTTTTTTACTCATGCTTCCCGCTTTATATTCCCAATGGGCCGCAATCCCCTCTTCCGAAATTTGATGCATTTCTTCAGTTCGAATTTGAATTTCCAAACGTTCACCATCTGGACCAATCACCGTCGTATGAAGCGATTGATAGGAGTTGGCTTTGGGCATCGCAATAAAATCTTTAAAGCGCCCAGGGACTGGTTTCCACACCGAATGAATGATCCCCAACGCTTCGTAACATTCTGGAATGGATTTTACGATGATTCGAAATGCGATGAGGTCATAGATCTGTTCAAATTCGAGATTTCGACTTTCCATCTTTTTATAAATACTGTAAAAGTGTTTTGGCCGGCCTGAGATGTCCAAATATTTGAGGCCATATTCATCTATCTTTTGTCGAATGATCTCTTGAATGCGGGCAATATAGGCTTCTCTTTCGGTTTTGGTTTTTGAAATTTTCTCTGACAACTTTTCATAGATTTCTGGATTCACATATCGAAGGGACGCATCTTCCAACTCGATTTTCATCCATCCAATCCCAAGTCGATTGGCCAACGGCGCATAAATATCTTCCGTCTCTTGTGCAATTCTTTGTTGTTTTTGGGGAGGCAAATGCTCCAAAGTCCTCATGTTATGCAAACGATCGGCGAGTTTTATAATCATGACCCGAATATCCCTGGCCATGGCCAAGACCATCTTTCGAAAGTTTTCCGCCTGTTTTTCTTGTATATTTTTAAAAGAAATTCTTGAAAGTTTGGTCACCCCATCCACAAGCTCTGCGATCTCAAGACCAAATTCCTTTTCCAACATTTCGGTTGTGGCCCCCGTATCTTCAATCGTGTCATGTAGAATCGCAGCCACGATAGATGGGATATCCATTTTAAGATGTGTTAAGATCAGAGCCACTTCTAACGGATGGGTTAAATACGGCTCACCCGATGCCCGCTGCTGTCCCCGATGTGCTTTTTCTGAAAAATCGCATGCCTTTTGAATCAATGATAAATCTGCGTCGGGATAATAATTTCGAACGGATGCAAATAACTCATCTAAAGTGGTCATGGCGCTTTGCGATTGTGCTCAATAATAGAAATAAGTTCTTGAACAGCCCTTTCAAACTGATCATTGACCAAATGAAACTGATAAGCGGAAGACGCTTCCATTTCTTCTTGGGCATCTTTTAATCGTTGTTGTAAACTTGATTTGGATTCGCTTTTTCTCTCAATTAAACGCTTTTTCAAATCTTCAAATGTGGGAGTATGAATAAAAATAGAGATCGAATCTGGATATATTTTTTTAAGCGCTTTGGCCCCTTGAATATCAATATTTAAAATGACATCGATTCCTTGATGAGCGTGATCCGTAATAAACTTTTTGG
>CAZDSE010000113.1:0-6815 GCA_964507905.1 uncultured bacterium
GATTTAACGATTGATGTGTATCAAAAGGTGAATGGCAAAGGGAGACCGGAGTTTATTTACCGCTCTTACTCCATGTTTAAGGGGCAAGGGATGAAATCCAGTAGTGCCGGATTTAATATGGCAAAAAAGGTCGGAAATATTTTTTCATTGGGAACGTTGGATAAGGGACTTAAAGTCATGATTGAACGTGAAGCGAGCTCTATTTGGGGAAAAAGAAAGTCCATGCTTCAAAAGTTATTGGATGAGTAATCCTACTCCTTCCCCAACTCCACAAATGGCATGAAATTGGCTTGGGGATGGAAGAAGAAACCCTTAATACGGGGACTGTAAATGGCCACGTTGCTTAAATGCCAAAGGGGAATGTAGGGGAGATCTTCGGCAGCGATTTTTTGGATTTCACTGTAAATTTTCTTTCGACGGTCGGGGTTTGTGGAGATGCGTCCTTGTTCTAAGAATTTGTCTACGTTAGAATTGGAATAAAAAACTCTGTTTTTTCCCGGAGGAAAGTTTGAAGAATGCAAAATATCAAAATACAAATCTGGATCTGTAACGCCCGCAAACTTTAAACTAAAAATCTGGAAGTTTCCCTGCTTGATATCATTAAAAAATGTGCCCCATTCAAATGTTCGAAGCTCAATATCTATTCCCACTTGCTTTAATTGATCCGAAATCAGCCGTGCGATATTTACAGCCTGGACATCCGTTGATGTTTTGTAAACCAGATGAATCGGAAGAGGGACTCCAGATTCTTTGAGTAATTTTTTGGATAGCTCGGGATCATATGGGTACGATTTTGTATTGGGCTCGTGATACCAATTCAATGGAGACAGCATGGAATTGGCAGGAGAGGCCAAGCCTTGCAGCAGATGCGTGATGATTTCATCTCGGTTAATGGCATAGGCCATGGCTTGTCTTACTTTTTTATTTTTAAGAACGGGATCTTTCATGTTGAGTCCCAGATATGATGGGCTTAAACCGGGACTTTTGGTAAACGTCAATGTGGGATCTTTTTCAAGTTTTTCGATGGAGTCGGCACTCAATGCATTTTGAACCAAATCGAGTTCCCCTTTTTTAAGTTTCAATGATCGGGTACTGTCATCCTTAATGACTTTAAACATCAGGGTTTCCAATTGGGGTTTATATTTAAAGTGATTGGGATTTCTTTTTAAGATAATCGTGTTGGTTTCTTTCTTTACAAATTGATATGGACCCGTTCCAATTAAATGTTCTTTAACTGTGTCGGCTTTGTTGTGGGGGATGGCTTTAATTAATGTTAAATCGGTTAAAAAGTTGGCTTGGGGTTGTTTGAGCTTTATTTCTAAGGTGTGAGGGTTTAATACTTTGACACTTTCTACATTTTGAAATGCACCCGAGAGGGGGGATGCAAAAGTGGGATCCAATATTTTTTGAAGACTTAGGGCCACATCTTCTGCGGTCACTTGGGTGCCGTCATGAAAGGTGACATCGTCTCTGAGTGTGAATTGATAGGTCACATCGCGAATTATTTTCCATTCCTTGGCCAAATGCGGTACAATTTTTAGGTTCTGATCAATGATCACCAAGCCATCAAAGATCAATTGATCCAAACGTTGAGAGGTTGCATCCAGGGCCATTCGTGGATCCAGATTTTCAGGCTCTGAATCCAAGGCAACTACTAAGGTATCGGAAGGACTCAACTTTTTTTGTGTGCAACCGAAAAGAGATATGGCGAAAATAAATAGTAAGGTAAAGAACTTTGGCTTGGATTGGAACTTAAACATGATTGTAACTATAGGAAAATTCATCATTCTTTGTCAAACGATTCTCCTGTGTATGGGAGGGATGAATGCATTTGCGCTTTCCAAAGGGGAAGCAAAATCAAAGATTCTGGCTCTGATCAAAGATCCTGAGTTTCAAGGCATTCAAATGGGAATTCATGTGTTTTCATTTAAAGCCAATGAACCTTTTTTCTCCTTTAATGAAGACAGTCATTTAAAGCCGGCGTCCAATGTGAAATTGGTGACAACATTGGCGGCTTTAAAACACTTGGGACCGCAGTATACGTTTAAAACCAAAGTGTATGTGGATGGATTAATCAAAAACAAAATTTTATTTGGGAATTTATATATCAAAGGATTTGGGGATCCAAAGCTCGTGTCTGAACAACTCTGGATATTGGTCAATGATTTAAAGCGAGAAGGATTTAATGAGGTTCAGGGAAATTTGGTTTTGGATGAGACATTTTTTGACAGTATCCGAACAGTTCGAAATGGATCCAGCCATCGGGCATATGATGCGCCGCTTGGGGCATTGTCAGTTAATTTTAATACAACGACTATTTATGTTCGGCCTGCGAATAGGGTGGGACTTAAGGCCACAGTCATCGTAGACCCGAGCAATGACTATGTTCGTGTCATCAATAAATCCAAAACGGGAAGAAAAGATTCACTTCAGAATATAGAGGTGGATCGAATGCCAGGGAAAGTGAATGATACGATTGTGGTGACGGGGAATATTCCATTCGATCATCCGGAAAAAAGATTTTATAGAAATATTACGCATCCACTTCCTTATGCGGCGAGCTTTTTCCGACGGTTTTTAAAAGAACAAGGCATTGTGATTAAAGGAGGAAACCAATTTCGATCTGTTCCAGAGGGCGCCAGAGAAATTTTGGTTCATGAGTCTCAACCACTGAGGCTCATCATCAGTGATCTCAATAAAATCAGTAATAATTTTGTGGCCGAACAGATTTTAAAAACCATGGCAGCAGAGATAAAGGGCGTGCCCGGAACGACAGAAAAAGGATTAGAAATATTAAGGGATCTATTAAAAGAGCTCGATGTCAAGAATCATTACCAACTGGTCAATGGGTCCGGACTTTCGCCGGAGAATATTTTGTCGGCCGCTCAATTGGTGGAAGTGTTGAAATATGGGTATAAAAATTTTAATGTATTTCCAGAATATGTGGCGTCTATGGGGATTGTGGGTATTGATGGGACGGTGGGCAGCCGTCTTCAAGAAACTGTGGCTCAAGGAAAAGTGAGGGTCAAAACCGGATCGCTGACCAATGTCAGTGCATTGTCTGGATATTTAAATACCAAAGGAAATGAGACCATGGCATTTTCTATGATTATGAATGACTTTCAGGATAGAACATTTATGATGCAAGGATTACAGGACAAAATTTTATTAATGTTATGCGATTTGGAATAATATTTTTTATGGTTTTTGGATGGGGGCCGTTGGTCTATGCCGTGCTCCCTCTTCCGTATCCCATTGACTATTTGGAAAAAGTTCCTCAGGCAGAAGAAGCCGAAATCAGTGAAGAAGAAAAGGTGGAAGAGGCGCCTGCAACAGAATTTAGGCCGCTCATTGCCCCTGATTTTAAAGCACAAAAAGCATTGGGATATGAAACGGGGGTTACCTTTCGCGTTCCGGAGAGTCTTAGGGAAAAAGTAGATTTTTGGAAGAAAGTATATCGGCAATATTCTGTGGATGACTACATTTTGCATGATGCAGACCATAATTTAATTATCTATCGCACGGTAGATGTGGCGGACATTCATAATAAAAGAACATCCTATCGAAATATACGCAGAGCCCTGGGCGCTCGATTAAACCAGCACAAACGAGAAATTCGGAATCTTTTGACATCCATTCATAAGAAAAAAGACAATCCGGAGTCTTTAACGGTGGAAGAAAAGAAAATATTTGATTTGTTTCGGGACGTTCCAGACCCCAATAAATTTTTAAAAGCTCGCTTTGATATCCGGTCTCAGCTGGGTCAAAAGGAACGTTTTGCACAAGGAATTATTTGGGCGGGAAGGTATTTGCCCATGATGGAAAAAATATTTCAAGAAGAAGGACTGCCCATGGAGTTGACGCGTCTTCCGTTTGTGGAATCTTCTTTCAATATTAAAGCCCGTTCGAAAGTCGGTGCATCGGGAATTTGGCAATTTATTCGATCCACAGGAAGGCGATATCTTTCAATCAATTTTGCGGTCGATGAAAGAAATGACCCCATTGAGGCAACCCGATCGGCAGCCAAACTTCTCAAAGCCAATCACGGATATTTGCAAAGCTGGCCATTGGCGCTTACTGCCTATAATCATGGTGCCAGTGGGATGCAGCGGGCGGTGCGAAAAGTGGGAACGAATGATCTGGGTGAAATTATCCAAAAATATCGCAGTCGTACATTTGGATTTGCATCCAAGAATTTTTATTCAGAATTTTTGGCGGCCTTGGAGACGGAACTAGAATATGAAAAATATTTTGGAAAATTAAACGTAGAAGCTCCGTTGACTTTTGAGGAAGTGGAAATGAAGGGATATACGTCTGTAAAATCGCTTTTAAAAATTACAGGAATTTCTAAGGAACTTCTAAAACGATATAATCCCGGCCTAACCGATTATGTTTTTTTGGGAAGAAAGTTAATCCCTCGTGGGTATCGAATTAAACTTCCTCCGGAAATGAAAAATGATTTCGTGGCCTCCTATCAAGGCCTTCCGAGAGAAGATGTCAGAGCCGAACAAAAGACATTTACGTATCATCGCGTTCGCAGAGGAGATACTCTGACCCACTTGGCGAGTTTATATGATACGACCATTGGTGAAATCAGACAGGCGAATCGTATTGGTCGATATCTCTACGCCGGTCAACTCTTGGTGATTCCAAAATAATGTCCACTCCTCTTCTTTTTACTCCCATTGGTGGGCTTGGCGAAATTGGCATGAACATGATGCTTTTGGAATGCGGGAATGATGCCATTATTATTGACTGTGGGGTTATGTTTCCAGAGACAACTCATTTTGGCGTAGATATTATTATTCCCGATTTTACCCACATAAAAAAAAATGCAAAAAAAATAAGAGCTTTGGTGTTAACCCATGGACATGAGGACCATATTGGAGCTGTTCCGTATTTACTAAGAGACTTAAAAATTCCAATCTATGCCAGTAAATTTACATTGGCTCTGGTTCGTGAAAAATTAAGGGAATATGATTTTAAAGTGACTTCGCATGAAGCAAAACTCAATAAAAAAATTTCTCTGGGGTGTTTTAAGATAGAATTTTTACAAGTCTCTCACAGCATTGTGGATGGCACGGGGCTTGCCATTGAAACTCCCCAAGGGATGGTGATTCATACGGCCGATTTCAAAATTGATCCAACGCCCTATCGCGGGAAACAAATTACGCTTCAAAAATTTAAAGAATATGGAAATAGGGGTGTTCTTTTATTGTTGTCAGACAGTACCAATGTGGAACGCGAGGGGCAGTCACTCAGTGAACAGCAGATTCAAAAAAGTATTTTTAGTATTTGTGAAAAATCCAAAGAAAGAATTGTTTTTTCTGTATTTGCAACAAATGTCCGACGTGTTGAGCAAGTTTTGGAGATGGCCGCTCGCCTGAATCGGAAAGTGGTTTTGATGGGAAGAAGCATTGAGACCAACGTTCCATTGGCTTTAAAATTGGGATTTATAAATCAGAATTTGTCCAAAGTTCTCATCGAATCCCGTCAGATGCGGCAGTTTCAGCCGAAACAACTGATTGTGGTTTGTACCGGATCTCAGGCCGAGGAACGCTCCGCACTTTGGAGAATGTCTATTGGAGAACATAAGGAGATTAAAATTCAAAAAGGGGATACGGTGATTTTGTCTTCAAAATCTATTCCGGGCAATGAAAAGGCCATTTCTCATCTGATTAATAATTTATATCGGTTGGGAGCTGAAGTTTTCTATGAAAAAGTGGCCAAGGTTCATGTGTCGGGACATGCATATGCGAATGAACTTCGACAAATGATTTTGGCCGTGAAACCCAAATTCTTTATTCCAGTTCATGGAGAGTATCGACACTTGGTTCGGCATAAGCAATTGGCAGAGTCCCTTAAAATGCCCAATGAACGTATTTTTGTATGTGAAAATGGGGATCGGATTTCATTTTCAGAGCAAAAAGCCAAGCGATTGGAACCCATCGAAGTCAATCGGACGTTTGTGGACAGAGAAGGAATTGGGGACGTGGGGACATTTATTCTAAAGGACCGAAGACAGCTTTCTGAAACGGGGGTTGTCTTTGTCATTCTCGTTCGAAACGATAAGGATCAAACCATTTTGGCGGGACCTCATCTCTTTTCGAAGGGGGTCATTCCGGAAGAGGGAAAACGTGATTTGTTCGACGGAGCCAAAAAGCACTTATTGTCGATTATCGAGTCTTTCGAACCCAAGGGGCACGATCTTCAAGAAGAAATTCGCATAGAAACAAGGCGGTTTTTTAAACAAGCCGTTGGGATCAAGCCCGTGGTGCTTCCGATGATAGTGGATTTGTAGATAAATATGTTTGAAAAGGGTCCGATATATCCTTTGAGACACGCTGTCGCTATCGTCTCTTCAGGATATATCGGACCCTTTATAATACTTAGTAATCTATCTCTTTCAAAAATTTTTCAATCCTCAAATTCACCAGTTCCGGCATGTCGATATGGGCGCAGTGGCTGCCTTTGGGGACTTTTAAAAATTGTGAGCCTTTGATTTTACGATACAGGGCATATTGATTCTTTATGGGCGTAATGAGATCCAGTTCACCTCCCACAATTAACGTAGGAGATTTAATGTTATTGATAATATCCTCACCTTTATAATCTGCCATTTCTTGAAGAAAATAAAAAAAAGTATCCGTGGGTTGATTTGAGACTCCCTCGAGGTAGTTTTTAATATCTTTTTTATCCGAGAGGGTAAAATTAAATCCCAAAAGACTCGTCAGGGCTGTGCTGAATGGGCTTGAAACCCCCTTTTTCCAGAGTTTTGCAAAAGATATAATTTTCAACACCTGCGCCTTGATTTT
>CAZDSE010000114.1:0-5557 GCA_964507905.1 uncultured bacterium
TGCATGAAGCGATGGATTCGCGATTTTTCTCAATGGGGGAATCGCGTGTCTCTCATTCACTGTCGAGAAGCAATGACACCCAATGAAGATCTGCTATCACTTATGAATGTCTCCTTTTTATTGACCAATGTTCAAGATCTACCAATGAAATACTTTAAACCATTGTCCAACCATAAAAGAAATTCACACATATATGAAAACACATCAAATCTCCCCAGAGCCTGGATTGTATCAAATTGGGAAATCATAGATAATGAAGATGCCTTATTGGGTCGACTCATCACCAAAACAGTTTCTGAGCATCTTTCTTCTGCACTATTATTTTCGCCCGATATAAAAAATGTGAAACTCCCCAAACTTCTTCCTACCACAACCATGTCATCATCCGATGTCATAATAGACAAATACTCTCCAAACCACGTCACACTTCATGGTGCCTCACCGCAAGAAGGGATTCTCATACTCTCTGACAATTATCACAGAAATTGGAAAGCCTCTGTAAATGGCAACCCATCTACTCTATTCCCAGCAAATTATATCTTTAGAGGCGTTCGAATACCGAAAGGCGATTTTAAAGTTGAATTCAAATATAATGATCCCATGCTACGCCTGGCCTATGGCGCAACATTTTTTAGCATCTTATTATTCTATCTTTTGATATCTGGATATTTTTTTAAAAGATCCTCAGATAATGATGGCGGAACATCCAAAAGTCGATCTTTTAGATTCTGAAGATATGTCACAATCTTTTCCGGCTCATTGTCAGGAGGAGACCATTTTGCATATTGCATGGCTTCCCGTACAAATGGCCCAGTGGTCAGTTCATAAAACACAGCCCATTCCGATCGAACAAGCACAGAGTGAAATAAGGGCTCGGCCAATCGATAATGCGTTTGAAGCGAATTTTTTGAATCCAAAACAATGCGATGTCGGATGTCGCCCTTGTCATCAAAAATCACTACATCAATCATTCCTTCTACCATGTGAAATGATTCGGCACGATTCACATGTGTATGAGGTCGGACATAATTGGATTTATGAAGGACAATGAGCATCTCATGTAACAGTGATTCTGGGCTTGCATGAAGACAAATTCTCGCTCGTTTCCGACTATTTTTTTTAGCCTTTTCTTTTAAAAAGTCAATCCATGTCGCATCCACAAGTTGAACCGGTCGGCCACAATAAAAAACCTCTGGATTAATCTCTTTGAAATATGGATTCAAATCGACCCCCATCATGAATATAAGACTCATGTCTCCGAATAACCTTTTCTTCCGATTCAGCGCTTAAACTCATGAGACATAGTTTAATATTTTTATCTCGCAAAGCGTTTGAATTAACAATATTCAATTTGGATCCCGGCATTTGAAGATCCACTTTATTCGGATCATCATCAATGACGCACTCAACCCACGGTTCCAATTCCAAATAATTAATATACGCTACTGCGGAATGTCCTGAACCAAACATAGCGATATTTCCACCCGATTGTTTAAAGTCTTGAAGTTTAGATTGAAGCGTCTGTTTGGTCGAATGGAATGAACGTACAAACTGTTGAAAAGGGTCTTGTTCAAAAGGGACTGATATATCCTTCAAGACACGCTTCGCTACCGTCTTCTCAGGATATATCAGCCCCTTTTTAATCTGAGCCATCCCCACCAAACAATGTTCATATGCATATTCATATCGATTAAACCAAATCAGCTCTAATCCCGCATGATTAAATAAATTTCTAAAGGTCTTTTCAGAAAAATAGAGACTATGATCTTCCCAAATCGCCGTATAATCCAAGTTTTTAAAGGCCCGTTCACAATCAGGCACTTCAAAAACAATATGTCCATCTGCTTTTAATTTTTTCTTAAGTGCTTCCACAAAACTCAATGGAGAAAACTGATGCTCCACAATATGCCTGGCTATGATAACATCTGCCTGGTCAACCTCACCAAGCCCCTGAACTCGATTCATTCCCAGCGTTCGAAATCTCTCCAATGTTGAATCTTCCTTGTAACTGACTCCGGCAATGCTAGATTCCTTAGTAACTCCCGGAAGATCTAATATTTTCCGATTCAAATCATCCAAATGCTTTTCCGGCTCATTATATTTAATCCAAGGATACTGTGGCCTTAATAATTCCGGGCTGGGAGGCGGAACCAACTGAACTTGTCCACATGATTCACATTGACCCATCATCAATGACACTGTTGCAGCTTGAACATCTTTCGAACCATATCGATGAGAAATGGCCTGCTCTCCCAAATCAAGATATGGTCGACACGTTAATTCATGACAAATCAGACACGGATTCATGACTTTTCGATGATATTAATTTCAGGAAAGCAAACGATAAATCGCCCACCTTCATCCAAATAGCGCCGATGGGTCTCAATAATTTTCTTGGAATGAATCCAGGCCAAAATGAAAACATAATCTGGCTTTCGAGCATACAGATCTGCCGTCGGATATACTGGGATATGATCTCCCGGACTAAATTTAAAAACTTTTTCTGGATGGTCATCGAAAATCCATTGAATTTGCTTTCCCAATTCCATTTGTGAAATAAGAGTGGTTCCGCTTCTCGCAGCCCCAAATCCGGCAATTGTGTATCCCTTCTTTTTCAAATCGCCACAAAGCGTCCCGAGTTCTAATCTCAAATTCTTTAGACTTTCTCCAAATTGTCTTAAAGTCTCTGGATCATCTAATTTTCTTTTTTCTTCCAAGGCCAAGACCTCTCCCACACGTCGAGATGCTCGATGTGACCCAAATCTGTGCTGAACAACCCCAATAAGCGACCCTCCTTGGATCGTAACCCGTTTTACATCGATAAATTCCAATTCATGCTCCTCAAAAAACTTAATCAATGGCTTTAATGAATGGTAGCTTAAATGTTCATGGAAAATCGTTCCCAATAGTTTGTGATCGATGATGTCCAATAAATATGAAACCTCAAAAACAAAAATCCCATCAGAATCCAAACTTGCTTTGACACTCTTTACAATCTCAGACAAATCATCCGCATGGGCAAATGCATTAAATGCGGTTACAATTTTAGCAGCTCCATGCTCTTTCCGAATACGTTCGGCCAAATCCACTGTCATAAAATCAGGATAAGTATATACCCCAGATTTGGACGCCAACTTTGCAATTGCTTCCGCTGGATCCACACCCAAAACACGAAATCCTCTTGTCTGAAAGCATTTTAATAGAGCCCCATCATTGCTCCCAATATCCAGAACCAAATCCTGACTCTTAAAGGAATATTCTGTCGTAATCATTTGGGCACACTCATCAAAGTGCTTCACCAAACCTGCCGTACTGGAACTTTGATATGTGTATTGATCAAATAAAAACTTGGGATCCACCACATCCAAGAGCTGCACATGACCACACCCCTCACATATATATAAGTCCAATGGGAAAAATGGTTGCTGAACGGACACTTCTTCCGAAGTGACATATTTTTCCGCGACGGGCGTTGGTTTGAGTGGAATGACCAAAGCCAAATCCATACTGTCACACAATCGGCATCGAGTTCTTTTGGTCACTTGAACTTCTGACATATGAAAATGACGGTATATTTTTGACAATTTAGAGTCAATTCGTTAATTTCAAATCACATGACTTATCGTATTCTAAAAATCTATTTCTTCTTATCATGCCTTTTAAATATTGACGCATTTCTCGGTCCTTATCGCCCGATTCGGCTCAATGATCATTTTGATTCAAGATTTGTCGCCATTAAAACGTCATTGGCCAGTTTGTTAACATCCGGTCTCCCCGGCTGGGAGCCCTCAACAATTGCTGGCAATCAAGCACTCCTTTTGGGTCTTAGCCCATTGAATCCCTTTTCCCTTCTGACCGGAATACTCCCTTTGTGGGCAATTTATTCAATTTGGCTAATCATGGCCTGTGGCATCGCAGGAATTGGAATGTTTTTATTCTTAAATCGGGGCTTAAATGTTGCTGATCGCCCGTCCCATATTTCTGCATTTTTGTTTATGCTCTTTTCACTAGATCAGCTATTTATTGAGCATACATTTAACTTTGCATTCCCATTTTTTCTCTATGTCTTTCATCGTCAAATGGATCATGGAAATAAAACTAAATATTTTCTATTTTATCTTGCTCTGTTTTTTTCATCATCTGCACCCTATACGATGCCCTATTTCCCCCCTTTTCATTTGATCATCATTCTTTTTTTGGTGCGCCCCCTGTCACGACTTATTTCTCATCTATTTGGTTTTCTCCTCATCTGGACTTCCTTTGCCCTCATTCATTTGCCCACGATTTATTCTTTACTTTCAGAAATACCGACTTCTCATCGATTGGATTTTGCCTCATCCCTTGGGACCGCTGCCGGATGGACGTCTTGCATTAGAGCTCTCATGGAAGTTCTTCGAAGTTTCCCCACCTCTTATGTCATTCTACTCGCAATCGCATCCTTTACTTTGTTTAAACTCAACGAGAGAAAAATATATTTCTGGTGGGTGCTCTTATCCTCGATGATTCTTTTAATCATCATCGACCATTCACATCTGGGGCGCATGATATTTGAACAGTTAGGGCTCTTTAAAGGAATGTCTCGGGAAAGAATTTTTCATGTGAGTTACAATATGATTCTATCCATCTTGGCCGCCTATGGGGTGGAAGCTCTTATAGAGTCATTCACCCAACATCAAAAATCATCACTATATAAAATCATTCTCCCCATTGTCCTCTCTTTGGTCGTCATGCCATTCATACTTCTTCTCATACACGATCGGCCATGGATGTTTCCGGCTGCTTTGCAGTTAAAAACTTTTTTTTACACGATCTTCGTAATCCTGATTCTTTTATACCTCCTGTATGTTTTCATTCTCAATCGCTGGAATTTTTGGTGCCGACTTGCACTGCCATGCCTATATGGCCTGGGGCTGTTTCTCTTAATTTTTTCCAAGTACGAATATCTACAATATCATGGACTAAAAAATTTCAACCACTATTTTCAAGAAAAAAATATCTCTCAATTAAGCGATGACCATCCCAAAAAATATTTATTTCGTACGGTCATCAATCACGGTCGATGGATCAGTGGCCATCATACATTTTTGGAATACCATGGATTTCAAACTGCGGATGGATATCAAGTTGCTTATCCTCTGAGATTTAAGAAGTTTTGGATGCAAATGGCCAATCCCAACATCGAAGGAGCTGAAAAGTGGAAGAACGATTTTAATACGTGGGGAAGCCGCATCTACTTGCCTTATTTTAGCAATGCAAAATCTGAATTTAATATTCCTCTCCTTTCGTTGCTGAATGTAAAATATATTGTATCGGCGATTGATATCAAAAATTTGGAAGAAAAGAATTTAAGTCTCTATTTGCCCGCCCGAACACAGATGAATCCTAATTATTTTAACGATAGAATTACCTACTGGGTATATGAAAACAAATCTGTTCTACCCAAAACGTTTATTGTCCCCACTTCAAAAGTATTTGATCATGAAGAGGATCTTCTCAAAACTTTGAATCGAAGCAGCGCCGAAGATCATTTGAAACAAACCCTGCTTTTGTCTTCTGA
>CAZDSE010000114.1:5567-6694 GCA_964507905.1 uncultured bacterium
TGGAAGGCTGACATCATTGAATACAAACCCAATTCCATAAAAATTGAGGGCCATACCAGTGAAAAAAGCATTCTTATTTTAACCGAAAACTTCCATAAGAATTGGAAAGCATATGTGAATAATATCCCAACCTCAGTGTTACCTGCATATTACACCTTAAGGGGAGTAATTGTCCCTCAGGGAAAGTTTTGGGTTGAGTTTAAATATGAAGACCACATATTAAGAACCTGCTACTTAGTTATCCCATTTGCAATTATTCTTCTTTTCTCATCTGGCTGGATCGTAAAAATATTTAAATTGAAATTATAATCATTATCAAGGAAAGTGATGCCGATGGACGCAGAATGTTATCAAGAACTCATCGACCAAGATTCCATCCATTGGTGGTACCGTGGGAAGAAGAAATTTTTGGATGTTATTCTAGATAAGCATATTGAGTCCGGACATGGGAAACGTGCACTGGATATTGGCTGTGGCTCCGGTGGAATCATAGAACATCTGGGTGCAAGGGGTTTTGATGCACGGGGTGTCGACAATCATGAAATCGCTTTCAATTTTTGTAGAAATAAAAATCTGCCTATTATTAAAGCCGATGCAAAGAAAACAGGACTAGAAGCCAATTCATTTGATTTAATATGCGCCCTGGATGTCATTGAACACGACGAGGACGATCTTGGTATTATTCGCGAAGTAAAACGAATTCTAAAACCTGGAGGACTTTTTATTGTCATGGTTCCTGCTCATCAGTGGCTGTGGTCATACTGCGATGACATGAATCATCACAAACGGCGATATTCTAAAAAGAGTTTGGCGCGTTTGTTAAATCAGGAATACCGTACCCTGCATCTATCGTGGATTCACAGTTCTATATTAATCCCTGCAAGCGTCATCATCATTCTACGAAAAATCCTAAAAAGAGAAAGAACCCGCTACACCAATCCGACTCATTATACCAATCAAGTCATGAATCGCTTTTACGAAGTTGAACAGATGATCTATAAAACACTCAATTACCTCCCATTTGGAACTTCTATTGCAGCTGTGGCATTAAAAGAAAAACTTTGAATACCTTTGTGCTACCCGACAGATAGGTAACACTTTATACCGGACACATAGGTTACACTTTT
>CAZDSE010000115.1:0-6673 GCA_964507905.1 uncultured bacterium
GGTCACCGCCACAAAGAATAAAAAAGCATCGATTTTATACAGGAAATTCCAATATTTTTCGGGATAGCACTTGTGATATCGCATCGAGTATTAATTCTACATAACTCGGGCGATTGTTTACAACGAGAAAGCGTGATAACCTTGGCCCGAGAAATTGTCATCCCCCGGCTTGACCGGGGGATCCAAATGCATATAAATGCTATCAAGTGAAAATGATCTCACCAAAGAAGCTGTCGTTAGATCCGATTCTTCACAAGCAGATTGTCATACTGGGTTACGGCTCTCAGGGGAGGGCGCAGGCCTTAAATTTGCGAGACAGTGGCTGTAACGTGCGAGTAGGGCTGAGACGGGGGAGCCCGTCATTTCGACTGGCCAAACAAGATGGAATTTTGGCAATGGACATGGATAAAGCCGTACGGGACGCAGATGTAATTTGTTTTTTGGTGCCCGATGAATGCCATAGAGAGGTATATGAAAAATATGTCAGATCGCATCTTGTAAAACAGACGCTGATATTTGCCCATGGTTTTAGTCTTGTATATCAGCAGATTGACCCTCCAGAATGTGTCAATGTTGGACTAATAGCACCCAAGGTTCCGGGAATCACATTGCGCGACACATATCTGTCCGGTCAAGGACTTCCCATTCAAGTGGCCGTCCACCAAAACAATAAAACCACGCTTCCAATCGTTCTGGCGTATGCCAAGGCCATTGGATTGGGAAAAAAATCAGTGCTGGAGACCACATTTAGGGATGAGACTTTTGGAGATCTATTCGGTGAACAGGCCATTTTGTGTGGCGGAATGATTGAATTTGTGAAAGCGGCTTTTGATGTCGCAGTTCAAGAGGGTTTGTCTCCTGATGCGGCGTATTATGAATGTCTTCACAAATTAAAATATGTGGTGGAATTATTTGAGCAGCATGGCTTAGAAGGCATGGGGCATAAAATCAGTCACACGGCTCATTATGGGGGAATGACTCGAGGAAAAAGGCTCATCACTGGGTCAGTGAAGCGAGAGCTTCGCACGATATTTAGAGAAATTCAATCGGGTCAGTTTGCGAAAGAATGGTTGGAAGAAAATAGACGTGGACTTAAAATTTATCGAAAACTGGCTGATGAACAATCCGGGCATCTTATAGAAAAGACAGGGAAGAGATTACGTCAACTCTTAAGATAGCTACATGCGAAGGAAGAGGATGTCTTCTGGAGCGGAAGTAAAGCGCAGCCCGAAGGGCGAGCCATGAAGCGAAAGAAGACATCCTCTTCCTTCGCATGTAGAAATTTAAGCCGCATCGTTTTCAACGACGTCTTCATAGCTGGCCTCAGCTTCTGGCTTTACGGCTGCCATTTGGGCTTTGATGACCGATTTTTTGTCGATTAGGCGTAAGGCTTCGCGCCTTAATCCGTTGATGTGAATATATTTATAAAATGATTTCAATAACTTATCATTTTTGAGCTTATCTTTTAGGGAATCTATCGATTTTTCCATGACCTGACTTTCTAGGGGAGAGATTACAGTTAAAATACAGTAAAATTGCCTAAAAATCAAGCAATATTTCAAATTCTTGACTTCTGTCGCACCATGTCATACGTTTCTTATTAACGTTTTATGACAAAAGTTCGATTATTTACCCCAGGTCCTTCTCCCGTTTTACCGGCTGCCTTAAAGGTAATGGCCGAACCCATTATTCATCATCGCTCCCGAGATTTTATTGAAGTGATGGAGGACGTTCGTAAGGGTCTGAAAGATTTATTCGAAACAAAGCAAGAGGTTTTAATTTTGGCGTCTTCGGGAACAGGGGCGATGGAAGGGGCTGTGGTTAATCTTTTTTCTCCAGGCGACAAAGTGATTGTGGTTCAAGCTGGGAAATTTGGTGAAAGGTGGACGGGGATTTCAAAAGCGTTTGGTCTTCAAGTCGTGACTTTCGATATTCCCTGGGGTGAGGCTCCAACGGTGGAAGCGATCAAAAAATCACTCAAAGATCATCCCGATGCAAAAGCGATTTTACTTCAAGCCTGTGAAACATCGACGGCGGTTGATTTTCCCATTCAAGAAATTGCCGCATTTACAAGAACTCAAAAAACGCTTTTGGTGGTCGATGCGATTAGTTATTTGGGTGTTTCTCCTCTTAAAATGGATGAGTGGGGCATTGATGTTGTGATTTCTGGATCCCAGAAGGGGCTTATGCTGGCTCCAGGTCTCGCCTTTGCCGCCCTAAACGAACGTGCATGGGAACAAACCAAGCAATCCAAACTTCCAAAATATTATTTTAATTATGCGAAGGAATTAAAAGCGATTTTGGAAAATCAAACCGCATATACGCCGGCCATTTCTTTGATTTTGGGACTGAGAGAAGTTTTAAATTATTTTAAAAAAGAGGGGAAAGATGCGGTTTTTAATCGGTATAAAAAAAGAACCGATGCCATGAGAGAGGCGACCCGGGCATTAAATTTAGAATTATTTGCAAAGAGTCCGAGCAATGGTTTGGTGGCCATTTCTATGCCTGAAAAAATTGATGGAAATAAAGTCGTTAAAATTTTACGAGATCAGCATCAGATGACCATTATTGGTGGGCAAGATCAGCTCAAAGGAAAAATCATACGAATTTCATGTATGGGATATATGGACACATTTGATTTGATCTCATTGTTTTCAGCCTTGGAAAAAGTGCTAAAAGACTTGGGCGCCAATATTCCCTTTGGAAAGGGAGTCGCTGAACTTCAAACGAGACTCCTTGGAGAAAATCTGTGATTCGAATTTTGGTATGTGGGAAGTTGTCTCCAGAAGGCCTTCAGATTTTTGCCAAAGAAAAAAATTTTAAAATTGATATTGAAGCGGATTTGACCCCAGAAAAATTAAAAGAAATTTTACCGGCCTATGATGCCATGACGATTCGCTCTGAAACCAAAGTGACGAAAGACGTGTTGGAGCGTGCTGAAAAATTAAAAGTGATCGTTCGGGCTGGGATCGGCGTAGACAATATTGATGTGATTGCGGCCACTGCAAAAGGCGTAATTGTCATGAATACTCCCGGTGGAAATGTGATCACGACCGCTGAACATGCGGTATCGCTCTTATTGTCCTTGTGTCGTCATATTCCGCAGGGCACAGCCACTTTAAAAAAGGGAACTTGGGAAAAGAAAAAGTTGGTGGGCATTGAGTATTTTGGAAAGACGTTGGGAATCGTGGGGCTTGGCAATGTCGGGCGAGTGGTTGCAGACCGCGCGCTGGGTTTAAAGATGAAAGTCATTGCCTATGATCCATTTATTACAGAAGAAGTGGCTCAAAAATTGTCGGTACAATTGGTGTCTTTTGAAAAATGTTTAAAGGAATCGGATTTCGTGTCAATTCACGTGCCTTTGACCGAACAAACCAAAAATTTAATCAATCAAAAGACATTGGCGCTCATGAAAAAGGGAGCCATTTTGATTCAATGTGCCAGAGGGGGCATTGTCAATGAAGATGACCTTTATGAGGCTCTCAAGAAAGGGCATTTGTTTGGTGCCGCGCTCGATGTGTTTGTAAAAGAACCGCCGGGAAATCATCCGCTGTTCACATTGGACAATGTGATTGCCACCCCACACTTGGGTGCGTCTACGGATGAAGCGCAAACGAAAGTGGGAATTGAAACGGCGGATCAGCTGATTTCATATTTTAATGAAGGCGTCATTCGAAATGCCGTCAATATGCCGTCTGTCACACCAGAACAGAGAGCGATTTTAAAACCCTATATCGAACTCAGCGAAAAACTGGGATCATTTGAAGGGCAGGTCATTGATTTGGATCTAGAAGCGCTAAAATCAATCGAAATTGAATATGCAGGAGAATTGTTGTCATATGATACGAAGTCTTTGACCTCAGCCATTTTAAAAGGGCTTCTCAGTCATCATTTGGATAAGACCGTTAATTATGTAAATGCCGCAGTGATTGCCAAAGAGCGGGGGATCGATGTTAAGGTCACGACCTCAAATCAACCCACGGAATATACAAGTCTCATTCGAGTGAGAGTCAAAGCCGAAAAACACGATTCCACGATTGCGGGCACTATTTTTAATCGCGATGAACCGAGATTTGTCCAAATTGATCATTTCTTTTTAGAGGCGATTCCCGAAGGAAATATGCTTTTTTCCAGAAACAAAAATAAACCCGGTGTGATTGGATCGATTGGAACGCTCTTGGGAAAAAGAAGCATAAATATTTCCAGATTTCATTTGGGATTGGACTCCAAAAAAGGGGAGGCTCTCGCTTTGATTAACGTAGACTCGTCGGTTGACGAAGAGGTCTTAAAAGAACTTCGTTCACTTCCAAACATAATTGTGATAAAGCAATTGGTCTTATGAGTTCATTGGTCGTCGTAGGCACTCAGTGGGGAGATGAAGGCAAAGGAAAGATTGTCGATATCTTTGCTGAAGAGAGCGACTATGTCGTTCGTTTTCAAGGTGGCAACAATGCGGGACATACCGTCGTTGTCAATGGAGACCCATTCTTTTTGCATCTCATTCCATCTGGAATCTTACATCATGGCAAAAAAAACATTATTGGAAATGGGGTCGTTTTGGATCCCAAAGTGTGTCTGGATGAGATCGACCAGCTCAAAGCCCGCGGATTTTTAAAAAATGACAGTGATTTAATCATTAGCGAAAATGTGCATATCATTATGCCCTATCATCGAATGATTGATGTCGCGCGTGAAAATAGAAAAGATCAAACCAAGATTGGCACGACCGGACGAGGGATTGGCCCTGCATATGGGGATAAAATTACAAGACGGGGAATTCGGTTGGTGGACTTACTCGATCGGGACAAATTTAAAAATAAATTGGCTCCCATTTTGGAAGAACAAAATTTCTTTTTGACCCAGTATTTTAAGGAGAAGGCTCTTTCTTTGGATGAATTGGTCCAGGAATATTGGGGATATGGGCAAAAATTACAAAAATATATTGGAAATAGCGTAGAGCTTGTTGCACAGGCGGTCGAAGAAAATAAAAAAATTCTATTTGAAGGGGCTCAAGGGATTTTGTTGGACATTGATCATGGAACATATCCATTTGTGACATCGTCCAACACGGTGGCCGGTGCGGTCTGTACAGGGGCGGGCATTGCACCGCAAAAAGTGGGAGAAGTGCTGGGAATTTTAAAAGCCTATACCACCCGAGTGGGGACAGGACCGTTTCCGACGGAGCTCGGCGATGACACCGGTGAGTATATTCAAAAAAAGGGACATGAATTTGGAACCACAACGGGTCGAAAGAGACGCTGTGGGTGGATTGATATTCCAGCCCTTCGATATGCCATACGCATTGGAGGAGTGACGCGACTCGCCATGATGAAACTTGATGTGCTATCGGGACTGCCCAAAATAAAAATTTGTGTGGGGTATCGAGAAAATGGAAAGTCCGAAAAAATGGCCACTTATCCAACCGATAGTGAAAAATTAAATGCCTGTGAACCCATGTATGAGGAAGTCTCAGGTTGGACGCAAGATTTATCTTCCATCAGATCGTTTGACCATCTCCCAACGGTCACGCGCGACTACATTTACACAGTTGAAGAGATGCTCAAGACTCCCATTGATGTGATTTCTGTCGGCCCCGAGCGCGATCAAATTATTATTCGAAATAATCCATTTAAAAAAGCTCTTTAACATTGACACCTTATGGTGCTTTGCATATATCTTTTAAGTTCATGGGCCGTTAGCTCAGTTGGTAGAGCATCTCACTTTTAATGAGAGGGTCGATGGTTCGAGTCCATCACGGCTCATGTTTAAAATTAAAGATAATAACCGTCCCCATCGTCTAGGCCGGTCTAGGACACCTCCCTTTCACGGAGGTGACCGGGGTTCAAATCCCCGTGGGGACGCCAATTAGTATCAGAATTCGGAACCCTGTTTATGTCTATAGATTCAAAAAAAACTCACAATCAAAATAGTTTAACTGAAAAACAATTCATATACAGTTCTCAACAACTTTTGGTATCGGCTATTGAGTCAAAACTTCGGATGTCTTATGAAGCCAGAATAGAGAGTCATGAGAATTCTAGACAGCTTATGATCGATTTACAACGAGCAGGAGAAATGTTGCGTGGAAAATCTCAAGGAACTTCTTAGAACTCTTCTCGAGAATGAAGTTGATTTTGTACTCATTGGAGGATTTGCGGCTGTAGTTCATGGAACAACACTTGTCACTCAAGACTTAGATATTTGTGCCGCCATCACTGAAGATGAAGTTAGTAAGCTCCGAAAAGCTCTTAAAGATTTACATCCACGACATCGAATGAATCCAAATGCAAAGCATTCATTCTTGGAATATCCAAAGGTCATTAAAGACACGAATAATATCTATCTAGAAACAGATCTGGGTATTCTTGATATTTTGTCTCAAGCTCAGCCAGCCGGAAGTTTTAATGAAATAAAAAATCGATCATTAGCAGTCTCTTTGTATGGGTATAAATGTAGAGTTATTTCTATCGAAGATCTTATTCAGATAAAAAAAGAGATGAAGCGTCCTAAAGACCTACAGGCAGTAGAAGAACTTCAAATTATTCAGCAAAAGTCGAAGATATGAATCCTGTAGTTAGGGCCCCTAGAGGCACCAAGCTTTCTTGCAAAGGATGGGTTCAAGAAGCTGCCTATCGGATGATCCAAAATAATTTAGATGCTGAAGTGGCTGAAC
>CAZDSE010000116.1:0-6430 GCA_964507905.1 uncultured bacterium
ATCGAGATAAAGAGGTACGGCAAACGGCGAAGTCGATCCTCAAGTAAAAGAAAAAAAAAAAAGGGGGGTGAACTCATGAATGGAGAACTATTTTGGCTGGGAGTCTACATCGCTGTGTTTGTGTTATCGACGGTGGCGGTGATTCAAATCATCGCGGGAGTGTGGCTAAAGGTTCATCGACGAATCAAAAAGGCCGATGATGTGGATCAGCACAGCAAAACACATTTTAAAAAGGCTGCATAGGGTGGACACGAGGAACTTCATATGTTGAAGACCATTGTGCAGCTCGTGTTCTCTGTTTTCGTATTTTTGGGTTGGAATTGCTTGGCTGCCGAACTCAATGTCTGGCACTTTAGTCTCGATGAAGAGCAAAGTGCCCCGATCGTTCGAGAGTTTGAAAAAAATCATCCCAATATCAAAATTAAATTGCAGCAACTCTCTTGGGATTTTGGTCATGATAAACTGGTGACGAGTCTCATCGCCGGGAATGCTCCCGATATTTTTGAAATTGGATCCACATGGGGGCCACAATTTTCTCAAAGTGGGGTGTTAAAAGACATCACAGAAGACGTTCGTTCCTGGAAGGATCAATATGTGATGTGGGAACCGGTGATGTGGCAGGAGAGAGTATTTGGGGTGCCATGGCTCGTCGGTACGCGATTCATTTTGTATAACAAAGATCTTCTTAAAAAAGCAGGGCTCGATCCCAATACCCCTCCACAAACCTGGTCGGAACTGCTTCATATGGCAGAACGGATAGACGCGCTGGGTCCCGATATTCATGGATATGGGATATCCGTAGCTGAAGATTTTAGTCCCTGGCAGACATTTATTCCGTATTTTTGGAATGGGGGAAGTGAGCTCCTGAGTGCCGATTGGAAAAAATCGGCATTTAATACGCGAAGTACTCAAAATACATTTTCATTTTATAAAGAGCTTAAGAAACATTCGATTTTAAATCGCCAAGAGCAAATAGACCAGCTGTTTGGTTCCGGAAAGATTGGAATTATTTTATCCGGCGCCTGGAATTTTAAAATGATTGCAAAAACAAATTCGTCCCTAAATGATGGAGTCACAACTGTTCCCACACCTGAGTCTCACCAAACTCCCTATTCATTTGGAGGCGGGGAGTATTTGGTAATTTTAAACAAAACCAAATATCCAAAAGAGTCTTTGGAGTTTGTAAAATACTTGGCGTCTTATGATGTCGAATTGGGTCTCTCCAAATCTCAGAAAAATATTCTGCCGTCATTAAAGACAGCGCTTACAGATCCTTATTTTGAAAGCGATCCTCACATGAAGGGCTTTGCAGAACAGATGCTTTATACGAAGACTCCGCCGGCGCACCAAGATTGGTTTGCCATGGGAAGAATTTTGACGGGTCTCATTGATCAGATCATGTTGAAGGACGCTCCGATTGAGTCGTCGGTTGAGAAGGCGTCGAATGAATTGGACAACGTATTAAATCGGAAAATTGCAGTCGGGGAAGTGTCGGACCAAAATGTAACCATATGGATTATTGGGCTAATCATGATGATGGGGTTTGGTCTTTTGTTTTTAAAAAAACGAAAGACCCAGAAATCCACATGGCTGCTTCTCGCTCCATGGCTTTTGATATTTTTAGTATTTAATCTCTATCCGATTTTATATTCGTGGATTATTAGTTTCGCCGAATATAATGTGCTTACATCCAGATTTTCATTTCACGGATTATCAAACTACTGGGTGACACTCAATGATCCTGAGTTTTTAAAGGCGTTGGGCCACACGCTCTTTTTTGCGGCAGGCACCATTCCATTTACGTTGGGATTTTCAATTTTATTGGCTGTCATTGTAAATCATAAGCTTCCCCTGAGACGCATGTTTGAAGCGGGATTTTTCTTGCCGGTGGTGACATCGATTATTGTCATTGCAACGCTTTTTACATATTTTTATGCCGAAAATGGCTATTTAAATTATTTTTTATCTACCTTAGGTTTCAAGACACCAACACCTTCATGGCTCATTAATGAAAATTGGGCGCTTCCTTCGATCATGGCCATGTCGATTTGGTCCAGCAGCAGCTATTACTTCATTCTATTTTTGGCAGCTCTTCAGGCGATTCCAAAAGATTTGTACGAGGCGTCTCGATTGGATGGTGCCAATCACTGGCAACAATTTATAAAAATTACACTTCCGCAATTAAAGCCCATGATTCTTTTTGTGGTGGTGATTAATACCATTTATTCCTTACAGGTCTTTCCGGAAATATTTACGATGACGAAAGGCGGTCCGTCACGTTCGACGACCACGATCGTTTATTATCTATATGAAAAAGGGTTTAGTGAATTTCAAATGGGACTCGCCTCGGCCATTGCGTATTTATTGGCAATTCTCATGGCGGGATTTTCTTATTTTCAAATTAAAGTTTTGGAGGAAAAGCGATGAAGCGGTGGCTATTATTTTTATGTCTCATGGGCCTTTTGATTGTGTCGCTCTTTCCGCTCTATCTCATGTTTGTGACCTCATTTAAGCCAGAAGGGGATTTGCTAACGGCCTTGTATGATCTGTGGCCTAAAAAATGGACCTTAAAAAACTATATTGATGTTTGGGCATCGGGTCCATTTGATCGATATTTTATCAATAGCTTTGTTGTTTCCATGGCGGTCACGGTCGGAAATTTATTTTTGTCTCTCATGGTGGCCTATGCATTGGCGAGACGCGAATTTGTTGGAAAAAAGATAGTCTTTGCGACGATTTTACTTTCCATCATGATTCCGGCGCAGATGATTATGGTGCCATCCTTTATATTGATGAAGCACTTGGGATGGCTGAATTCTTATTGGGCGCTGATTGTTCCTTCTTTGGTGCTTCCGTTTAATGTGTTTTTACTAAAACAATATATTGAAAAATTGCCGATCAGTCTCGAAGAAGCAGCCCGAATCGACGGGGCCAATACATTTCAGATTTTATTTAAAGTGATCATGCCTCTTTCAGCACCGGCTCTGGCCGTGACCGGTATCAATACATTTTTGGGATCATGGAATACATTTTTATATCCATTTTTACTGACGAATACTTCTGAGATGAGAACCCTGCCGGTGGGATTGGCGCTCTATAAGGGACTTCATGGAGTCGATTGGGTTCATTTGATGGCGGGATCTGTGATTTCATGCGCACCCGTCATTATTATTTTTCTTATTTTTCAACGCCTGATTATTGCCGGACTGACGGCAGGCGCAACCAAGGAGTGATGATATGAAAAAACCAAAAATCGTTTCAATCCAAGCTCAAGATCAAAAACAATATGGGTATTTTAATGACAAAAAAGAATATGTCATCACACGTCCCGATACGCCGAAACCATGGATCAATTATTTGGGGAATGAAATCTATCATGCCCTGATCTCGCAAACGGGTGGGGGATTTGGTTATTACCGCGATTCGAAGCTCCATCGGGTTTTAAGTTGGGAAGATCACAGGTCCGATCGTCCCGGGCGATATATCTTTATGAAGGATAGCGATGACATTTGGTGTCCCAATTGGCAGCCATTTCGAAAGCCCCTGGGGCAATGGCAAGCCAAACATGGATTTGGATATAGCGAAATATTGGCAAAACATCATGGGGTGAGTGTCCATATGACTTATTTTGTTCCCCCAAAATATTCCTGTGAAATTTGGCGGGTGACCGTTCAAAATGAATCGTCTTATGACAAGCAATTAAAATGTTTTCCATTTGTTCATTTTTTGTGTGGCGATTTTTATATGGAGCAAGATTTTAAAAATATTTTACTGCTATATAATGAGGCCTATTTTGATCCATCGTTAAATGCAATTGTGGCATTTAAGTATCCGACGAGTTCTCGGCAGATGGAAACTTATGGATTTTTTGCGTCGAGTGAGACTCCAACCCAATATGAGCTGTCGCATGAAAAATTTGTCGGGCTCTATGGCAGTATTTCAGCGCCGGAGGAGCTTAAAACCGAAAAATTTTCGAATGTGCCTTTGAGAGGGGAATCCATGGTGGGGGTGTTTGATATTCCCGTTTCGTTGAAAGCGGGAGAGCAAAAAACTTTTGTATTTTGCTTGGGATTTGTGGAGGAGAAAAATAAAATATCTGAAATCATAAGTTCAGTCATGGACCCCAATAAAGCAGAAAAGTTATTGCAAAATACAAAAAATATTTGGAAGCAAAAACTTTCCCCCATTCAAGTTCAAACCCCAGATCCCAATTTTGATTTGATGACGAATGATTGGGGAAAGTATCAGCTGCTTCACATTACACAGTGGAGATCTGCTTGTTATTATAATGCAGGCGAGGGTGGAAGAGGCTATCGGGATACGGCGCAAGATATTGAAGGGGTTATGCCACTCGATCCCGAACTTTCAAAATCATGGGTCGAGCGATTGTTGGCCTATCAATACGATACGGGACATGCCGTGGCCGGATTCTCAGACATAAATGGTCCGTGGGAAATCGGATCCAATACGGGGATTTTGGGAAAAGGGGATGTGGCCGTTTGGATCCCATATATGGTGTCTGCATATCTGAAAGAATCGGGCGATGATCGATTTCTTAAAAAAGTGATTCCATATTTGGGAAAGGGCGAGGGAACGGTTTGGGATCATTGTTTAAGATCCATGGATCATTTTTGGAAAAGTCGGGGAAAAAATGGCTTGCCCCTATTTTGGAAAGCCGATTGGAATGACGCACTCGATCGATGCGGGATTCAAGGAAAAGGGGAGTCAGTTTGGTTGGGTTTTGCCTATGCCAGAGCGCTTCTCATGATGGAAGAGATGGCAATTCATATGAAGCGGGAGAATGACGCAAAACTCATGCGCGCTCGATATGATGAAATGAATAAAATTTTAAACACCGTTGCATGGGACGGGGATTGGTATCGTGCGATTTTTACAGATAGTGGAAAAATTTTGGGTTCCAAAGATTGCACAGAAGGGAAAATATTTTTAAATTCTCAGTCATGGTCCATATTGTCCGAAGTCGCACCCAGTTTAAGAGCTCAAAAATGTCTAAACTCCGTTGAAAAGCATTTGGAAACTGAATTTGGGCCTGCTCTTTTTTCACCATTTTATACACAATATGATCCAGAAATTGGTCGGATTACGAGTTTTGCTCCCGGCACCAAAGAAAATGCAGCCATATTTTCCCACGCCTGTGCATTTATGGTGGTGGCGTTGGCGATGATGAAGCAGGGAAATAAAGCGCATCAATTATTTTCAAAAATTGCTCCTTATAATCCAGCCAAAACCTTAGCAACCTATCAGACCGAACCTTACGTCTATGCAGAATATGTGTATGGTCCCGGCAATGCCCAATTTGGATTGGGTGCATTTACCTGGAATACGGGGACTGCGCCATGGATGTATTTGGCTGCGATTCATTGGATTATAGGCGTGCGTCCGACATTTGATGGGTTATTAATCGATCCCGTTGTGCCCAATCATTGGAAGCAATTTTCAATTGAACGAGTCTTTCGAGGTGCGACCTATCAAATTACATTTGAAAATCCAAAAGGGGTTCAAAGTGGTGTGAAAGAAATCGTCGTTGATGGCAAAAAAATCGAGGGAAACGTAGTACCGGTATTACCAACTGGGAAAGTACATCATGTCAAAGTGGTTATGGGGTAGTGTCTTTTTTTGTCTGGCCATATCGATTGCTGCACATGCCGAAGAAAATCCGCTCGCCAAAATTAAAAAAGAAATGCAAGTTGGGGGTGCACCTGCGCCTTCGATATCCGAAAGCAATGAAAAATTTCTGTGTGACATAAAAACGAGTGGAGAGGATCATCGGATTCAATTTAATACGCTGAGTGGTCAAGAGTGCATGATTCGGATTCCATTTAAGCGGGACTTTACGGGCTCAAGTATCATGTCCTTTCGAATTCGCGGAGAAAAAGATGTCCAAAACTTTCAATTGGGATTTGATTCCGGTTCTCCAGAACCCACAATTGTGGGTTCCATCTTTGAGTTTTTGCCATATTCGGTGATTTCCAATTGGAGACAAACGGGAATTCCAATTCAACTGATCAAAGATAAATTGGCAGATCCAAAAAACATCCAGCATTTTGTTCTTAAATTTCATGAACCTTCTGAGGGCACGATTGAAATTAAAGATCTGACTTTGGTCCCACATCAATTGGGCATGGAATCCTGGGAGCCAGTCATTTTTTCTTTATCGGATTACACTTTAAAAAATATTTCTGAATTTAAAACCATTGCCGTCGGACATTTTGGGCTTGAATTTGGTTGGAAAGTGGCCCAAGTGTATAAGACCGCATCTGAAAAATCTTTTATTGAATTAAAAAAATCACCGCTTCAATTGACCAGCGCCAAACCCCCAATAGAAAATGGGGTAATTAAGGTCGCAGATTATAATGACGGGCTTGAAAATAATTTGAGGGGATTTTTTAACGAATTTCAAAAGCTCCCA
>CAZDSE010000116.1:6440-6662 GCA_964507905.1 uncultured bacterium
TTGTGACATTATCTAAGGCGGTATATCGGGGCCCATCCGGTGGGGCGCTTAAAATGATTTATGACAAAAAGGCAAAGGGCTTTTGCGGGGCGTGGGTGCATTTGTTTGATTTTAAAAACCCCCCATTAGAACGGACCTATTTTGACTCGAGTGATGTGGAATATTTATCATTTTGGGTTCGAGGAGAAAAGGGCGGAGAAGATGGCGCTATCCAGGTCTCAG
>CAZDSE010000117.1:0-6625 GCA_964507905.1 uncultured bacterium
CGTGTTTTGCGTCTCCATGCGATGCGAATGCACATTTTAAAATATCTGCTTGTTGGGTTCGTGTGGGAAGTCCGGTCGAGGGACCCACTCGCTGGACATCAAATATCACAACCGGAATTTCTGCATAATACGATAGACCAATGAATTCATTCATGAGCGAAACTCCGGGACCTGATGTCCCGGTCATGGCTCTTGCACCCGCCCATCCAGCTCCGATGGCCATGCCAATGGCTGAAATTTCATCTTCGGCTTGAACGACGGCAATTTTCATTTTTTTGGTTTCTGGATCTACGCGATAACGCTTGGCATAGCTCTCCACATTTTCACTTAAGCTTGAGGCGGGAGTGATGGGATACCATGCGACAACGGTGCATCCTCCAAAAATAGAACCCAGTGCGCAGGCTTGATTGCCTTCAATAATAATTTTCCCTTGGGTCTTGTTATCGGGAGCATAAGAATAACTATCTTTTTTTGTTAAATTTTCTTTGGCGTAATTATACCCGATGTCCACCGCTTTAAAATTTACTTCAACGACTTTTTGTTTTTTCTTAAATGTATCTTGAATGACCTGAAAGATAATCGATTTATCTACATTCAACAGATAAGAGATGACTCCCAAATACACGGTGTTGGTGAGTACGGTTCGGAGTCGGGGTGTATCAAAGCTATCTCTGGCCAGTTTTGTCATTGGGATTGCATAGTAAGTCACTCCTTGTTTTTCAGTCCCAATATTAATGACAGTTGAATCATAGATGACAACAGATCCTTCTCTGGTTTCTGCCAAATCTTGGCCTGAAGATAAAGGATTCATGAGCACCATGATTTCTGAATGGCGCTTCATGGCTTCATAACCATTGGGATTGGTCCGAATATGAAACCAGGTGGGAAGTCCCTGTATGTTGGAAGGGAATAAATTTTTGGATGATGTGGGAATCCCCATTCGAATGAGGCTTTTAAATAAAATATTATTGGCCGACTGGCTTCCAGTCCCGTTCGTGGTTGCAATTTTAATCGTAAAGTTATTTACGATTTTTTGAGAAGTGGTCATAAATACAGACTTTCTTTTAACTTGCTATAGCACAATTTTTTTTTCATATGCAATACCTATTCGCTATTGATTCTTACAAAAATTAATTAATGAGGCAGCTTCGAAATGACGCCTCCTTTTAAAGCTGGACGATTCGACAAATATTCTTTATCCATGACATAGTTTGATTCAAAAAAATCAGCCCATTCGTACTCTTGCCCCATGCGAATGGCATCCACGGGACAGGCTTCTTCACAATACCCGCACATGACACATCGTAAGAGGTCAATTTGAAATGATATTGGAAATTTTTCGACCTTGGGGTCTGGATTTTCAGACGCGGTAATACGGATACAATCTGCCGGGCATGCCGTTTGGCACAGCATGCAAGAGGTACATCGAATGGACCCATCCATTTTTTTGGTCAGTATGTGCTTTCCCTTAAATCTCGGGGATCGTTCCCGCTTTTCATATGGATATTGAATGGTTGGGATTTTTCTAAGTCGTAAGATATTCAAAGTAAAATGCTTGAGCGTGGTATAAAGTCCCAGCATCAGTCCTGGAACATAAAATGTTTTATTATAGGCTGCGGGCTTTTTGATTAGCATAAAATTTCCTCTAAGCTTTTTGCTTCATCAACAAGTTTAGTCCCCTTTTGTATTTTTTGAGACACGCCCTTAAAGTTGACAAATGTTCCTTCTTTTTCTGTGAAAGAAAGTGTGGGAAGAACCAAATCAAAAAAAGGAGAGGCAGAAAGTGCCTGCGTTCCAATATATATTTTCTTTGGAATCGTCTCTGCGTTCTTCAACCATTCCATAAACTCAGGATAAGCCTCCGGATCTTCTGGACCAAAAATAATGAGAGTATCCCATTTTTTGCTTTTTAGATCTTGCTTAAATATAAAGAGATCATTTTTTTCTAGATTATATTTTTGGCCAATGGATAGTAAACCATTTGAATTCGGATTTTTGTCTGCACGGAGCAAGAGTTCATCTTGAACAGTTGAGTCTTCTGCCTTTTTTAAATCTACACAATGGTAGATATTTTTTGTGTTTACAGTTTTGGTGAAATAGTCATAAATTTTTTCATATTCTTCGGTCGTATATTGTGGCGTGATGAATACAGCCACATTGGACGAAGATTTTAAAATATGTCCCAATTCTTTTTTGGCATCTGTCCAATCAGTGGGGATGAGTTCATTATTCTTTTTAATCGCAGCCCATTGAATTCGATGTTCAGGGTTTGTATGCTTATATCGCATCCGTCCATAGTCACACATCCAGTATCCATTGACCTCTTCATTGGTGCGGGGCTTCATCCGGAATGTGCGTTTTTCTCTGGGGTCTTGATCGATGGTTACATTGCAACCCGTTGAACATCCGGGGCATACGGAATTAAATGATTTTAAAAACCACACTCGTTTTTGAAATCGAAAATCTTTGCTGGTCAATGCCCCCACAGGACAAATATCAACGCTATTTAATGTATAGTTGTTCTTTAAGTTTTTATCTTGGTAAGTCCCAATCTCAGATCGGTCACCTCTGTTAAAAATAGCCATTTCACTGGTTTTGGGAACCTCATCAAAAAATCGGACGCATCGGGAGCAAAGAATACATCGCTCGGTATCGAGCATGACATGATCTCCAATGCTAATGACTTTACGTTTTGTGACTTTGTTTTCATGCATGTCACTGTCGTATTTTCCATATTTCATGTAGTAATCTTGAAGTCCACATTCGCCGGCTTGATCGCATATCGGACAATCCAGTGGATGATTAATCAAATGAAATGCCAAGTTCCATTTTTGAATTTCTTTAAGCTTATCGGTCTGAGTTTTAACGACCATGTTTTCTTGAACTTGGGCGTTGCAAGAAATCAGAGGACGGGGTTGACCTTCGACTTCCACAAAGCACATTCGACACGCACCCGCAACGGATAAGCCAGGGTGGTAACAGTAATGCGGAACCGCTGCTTTATTTTGGAGGAGTATTTTCAGCAAGTTCTCACCCTTTGGAGCTTGAACTTCTTTTCCATCTACTGTGATTTTTACAAGTTCTTTAGTCATATCACTTTGAGATCCTTCGGGCTATCACCCTCAAGATGACATCACATTACATCTTTTATGTTTCACATGATATTCAAATTCATATCTAAATTTCTTTACAAAACTTTCGACCGGCCAAGCGGCGGCATCGGCAAGTGCACAAATGGTTCTGCCTCCTTGAATATTTTTGGAAACATTTAAAAGGAGGTCAATGTCTTCTAGCTTCGCTCGATTGGCCAAGACACTGTTTACAATTTTATGCATCCATCCCGTTCCTTCACGGCAGGGGGTGCATTGGCCACAGGATTCGTGTTTAAAAAATCCTGAAATGCCTCCCAATAAATCGACCATGCACTGTGAATCGGGGACGACCATAACCCCTCCGGATCCCAGCATCGATCCTGCGGCCTGAAGGCTTTCATAGTCCAAATTTGTTTTAAGCGCTTCTTCGGCCGTCAGAACATGGGCGGAAGCACCACCGGGGATGACTGCTTTTAATTTTGCATTATTTAATAATCCACCACCGATTTCATAGATTAAATCTTTCAATGGATATCCCAACGGAAGTTCATAAGTTCCCGGATTTTTAACGGGACCTGACAAACAAAATAATTTTGTTCCGGTACTTTTGGGTGTTCCAATTTTTTTATAGGCATCTGCCCCATGCCAAATAATCCACGGAAGGGCGGCCAATGTTTCTGTGTTATTTACGACCGTGGGCAAGCGATTAAAACCCGCGATGGCGGGGAAGGGGGGTTTTACTTTCGGCCAACCTTTAAATCCTTCCAATGAACTAATCAGCCCCGTTTCTTCTCCGCAGATGTAGGCTCCGGCTCCTTTAAACACATGAATGTCCAATTCAAAATTGGATCCACAGATATTTTTTCCCAAAAAGTGATTCGTTTTGGCTTCGTCTATCGCCTTTTCCAAGGATTCAATGCTTTCTGTATATTCTCCCCGTACATATATATAGGCTTTGTGACATTGGATGGCATAGGATGCGATGATCATCCCTTCCAATGTGGAATGGGGGATTTGTTCCATGAGAATTCTATCTTTAAATGTACCCGGCTCACCTTCATCGGCATTGTTTAAAAGATATTTGGTTTTAGAAGGATCTTTCGGGACAAATGACCATTTCATCCCGGTTCCAAATCCAGCTCCCCCTCGGCCCCGAAGGCCGGAATCTTTTACCAGTTGAATCACTTGATCGGGCTGCATGTCTTTTAACACTTTTTCAGCGGATCGATAGCCGCCCACCTCTCGATATGTAGATAAATTCTTAATTCCAGGTATGTCCAAATGTTCAAATAAGATCTTGGGTGATAGTTCCATGATTCAAGGACATCCCTTCAAAAGTTGGTCTATTTTTTCATTGGTTACATTATAATGATACGTGTCATTGATTCGAATGGCCGGACCTTTATCACAGGCACCCAAACATTCCACACGGGTCAGTGTAAATTTTTTATCAGATGTGGTTTCTCCATCATTCACATTCAACTTGTGTTTTACGTGATTAAACAGATCTCTGCTTTTCGTAAGGGCACAGCTGATATTCGTGCATATTTGAATTTCATATTTTCCAACGGGTTTTTTATGAAGCATGGTATAGAACGACGCCACTTCCATGACTTTGGCGGGAGACAACTTTAATAAATTGGACACGTACTCAATGACTTCTTGGCTCAAATATCCGAATTCCCTTTGGGCCAAATACAAAGTGGGAATGAGCATGGATTTTGGATTATCAAACAGGGTTTCAAAACTTTTGAATTCTTTGAGTGCTTTTTCGTTAAATTGCGTCGCCATATTGTCTATCCTATCTGTCTTATCTGTCCAACTCCCCCGCGATGATGTTTAAGCTTCCCACAGTGGCAATTGCATCTGCAATCATCTGCCCTTTGACCATATCCGGATATGCTTGATAGTGTGCAAATGAGGGAGCACGGTTATGAATGCGATATGGCATCGGACTTCCATCGCTCACAATATAAAATCCCTGCTCGCCATTTGCAGATTCAATGAATCCATAAATTTCTCCAGCCGGAGGTTTCATCCCATCGATTTCAAGCATAAAATGATTCATAAGGCCTTCGATATTGCCATACACATCTTCTTTTTGGGGAAGAACAATGCTTTTATCATCAATGGCGATTGGGCCAGAGGGCAGTTTATTTAAAGCTTGCTCAATGATCCGACAACTTTGTCTCATTTCTTCCATGCGAACCAAGTATCGATCATAGACATCGCCTTCACTGGCCACTGGAATTTCAAATTCATATTGATCATATCCCGAATAGGGATTGAGTTTTCTAAAATCCAGTTCGACACCAACGGCTCTCAACATAGGACCTGTAAATCCATAGTCGATCGAATCTTCTTTGGATAGGGTGCCAATGCCTTTACATCGATTGATAAAAATTCGGTTATTTGTGAGCAGTCGGTCCACATCTTTGATGGCGGCACGAATGGACTGAATGGTTTTTCTGGCTTCCTCCACCCATCCATTGGGAAAATCATAAATGCACCCACCGATAATAATTCCTCGAGGGAACATTCTGCCACCGCCCCATTTTTCAAAAAGCGTATAGACTTTCTCACGCTCCGCAAACAAAAACCAAAAATTGGTAAGACCTCCCAAATCAACCGATCCGGTCCCGATCGTAATAAAATGATCAATGAGTCTTGAAAATTCGGCGATGATCACACGAATCGCTTGGGCTCTGGGGGGAACGGTGAAACCAAATAATTTTTCCATGGAAAGACAATATCCAAAATTATTCATGGGGCCCGATGTGTAGCAGAGTCGTTCTGTATACGGGATCACCTGATGATAGATATGGGTTTCGGCCATTTTTTCAAAACAGCGATGAAGATAGCCAATTTCCACATCCGCTTTGATGATCTTTTCTCCTTCCAAAACGGCCATGGCACGAAGCGTTCCGTGCGCAGCCGGGTGGGAAGGTCCAATATTTAACAGAGTTCGTTGTTCAAAGTGATCGTCACCCCTGTCTTCTGAAGTAAGCGACATCAAATCATCCATCGAGGGGGCTTCATCCAAAGATTGTCTATCTTCTGCATTGTAATCTTTCCGCAAAGGATGACCGACGAATTGATCGTGACACAAGATTCGTCGCAAATTGGGATGGCCCGAAAATCGGATGCCAAACATGTCATATGCTTCTCGTTCGTACCAATTGGCTCCCTTCCAAAGCGATGACACCGATGGAACCGATTCATTCTCAGCGACTGCGACCTTTACGCGGATTCTTTTTTTATTTAAAAGCGAAAACAAGTGATAGACGACATCAAATCGTGGATTTCGATTCATCTTTAGACAATCCACCCCACAAATATCCATTAGAAATTCAAAGTGCTGGTCGTATTTTAAGTGCTTTAAAACGTCTAAAATTTTTTCTCTTGGGACAACAACCGATAAATCCCCCCGATATTCATCATGTGATAAAACATCGTTTGGGAAGTGTCTTTTTAATGGTTCGAGTATGGTGCTCATGAAATCGCATAAACTCTAGTAAAATTAGATATCTGTG
>CAZDSE010000118.1:0-6557 GCA_964507905.1 uncultured bacterium
CCTTGTTGTCTACCAATGAAACAATGTCGGTTAGATAATATTCATGTTTGGCGTTATTTGGTTTTACTTTCTTCAACGAAGAAAATAAAACATGAGCATTTGCCACATAGAGTCCCATGTTCATCTCTGTCACTTGAAGTTCCTTGGCACTGGCATCTTTGGCTTCGATAACTGAAACTACTTTTTCGTCCATGTCTCGAATCACACGCCCGTATGGAATAGAGGTATCTAAAATAGCCGTGGTCAACGTCAGTTCTGTATTTCCTTGTGCATGAAATGCCAACAGTTTCTTTACTGTTTCTAAAGACAAGGCCGGTACATCTCCTGATAAAATTACAATTGGCCCAGAAAAAGATTTAAATACAGCTTCTGTCTTTAATACCGCATGCCCGGTTCCCAATGGTTTTTTTTGATCTACGAATACAAATGTTTTGGATGTAACCTGTTTGGAAAATGCTTCCCTCACATATCCCATCACTTCTTCTTTCCCATAACTTACGACAATGGCTACTTTTTTGGCTTTGGCCTTTACCAAAAGATCCAACACATGCCCAATCATGGGTTTTCCACACAAAGGATGGAGCACCTTTGGCAACTCAGACTTCATCCGGGTTCCCAATCCTGCCGCCATGACAATTGCACCGAAATTCCTAAAATTCCCAGAATTCCCAAAATTCATAGACAATAAGTATAGGCGGGAGCCAAATCGAGAGTCAATCAGTTTTCAGAAAAGTGCCTGGGGTGAAGCTCGTGTTCGTGCTTAGAGCAGTCTTCCTTGGTGGGTTCTGGATGGATAAAAACATCTGAATTGTGAATTTTTTTATGAATCTCTTGTTCGATGTGGTCTACGACATCATGCGCTCGCCCCAAAGATATTTTTCGACAGATAAACAGTCTAAAATTAATCATTTTTTTGGAACCCGATTTTCGGCTTTGAAAACGGTCATATCCCAAGATCGTCGGATAATGATCCTTTATAATTCGAATAATTTCTTCATTCTCACTGGTCTCTAACGCCCGATCGGTTAAAACATCAAAAGAGGACTTGAGCACTTTTCCCGAAACCCAAGCGATATATCCGGCCACGCCCAAGGATGCAATGGGATCAAAAATGGAAAATCCAACCCAGGACAAAATGAGGGATATGAGAACAACCAAATACAAATAACTATCCATCAATAAATGCAGCGCTTCCACCTTTAATAACGATGAGTCATTTTGCACACCCACAGAATCCACTTTCTTCCCCACAATATAGCTAACCACAAAGCAAATGATGACGACCAAAATCCCCAGCCCAACTTTCGTTGTTTCTTCATGTGCCAAAAGCTTTCCCACCGCCCGATAACTCACCAAAATGGCAGAACCTATAAGAATAAAACCCTGAATGAAGGTCGCAATGTTTTCAAATTTTCCATGACCATACGGATGTTCTGCATCGGCAGGCTTTTCCGCTTCCTTCATAAAAAAGAGACTAAATAGAGAAGACATGAGATCCCCAATGGAATCTAGGGCCAAAGACAATATCGCAACCGAATTGGTTAAATAAGCAAAGATCAATTTTAAAATAGCCAAAAATGCCGCAGTTCCAGCCGATAATTTTAAGGCGTCAATAGGTCGAACAGGGGATTTAAGCAGCATGTTGAAGACGGACTTTCCGTTTGATCTTTTCCGAAGAGTGGTAAAGATGTTCGGCTTTCTCTTTTTGTCCCAAAATTAAATATGCCATTGCACAGATCTCATATGAAGCCAAATGACCTGGATTTAGTTTAATGGCTTTTTCCAAATTCTCAATCGCCAAATCATATTGTGCCATATCAAAATACGTGGACCCCAAATTAAACCATGCGTATGCATGGTTGGAGTCCAATGATACTGCTTTTTTAAAATACTTTACCGCACTGACCTCGTCTTCTTGGTATAAGTAACAAATCCCGATATTCAGAGCCGTAGACGAACTCCGGGGTTTGAGTTTCATTGCCTTGTGATAAGCTTTGAGAGCATTTTCACTTTCTCCCAGTTGTCGATAGACGAGCCCCATTTCATGATGCCCCTCGGCCATTTTCGGATCCGCTTTCAGCGCTACCCGAGCGGCCGTCAGCGCCTTTTGAAACTTGCCAATCGCCCGATATTTCTTGGCCATTTCCAAATAATCCATCGCCACTTTGTGATTGGGTTTTGAGCTTATGTTAACCTTTTTCATCGTATATATCTTATCGGTTGTCCTTGCTAAAACTTAATCCACGCTCATGATACTATAGTATCACCGTCTTTGCTCCCTAGACTATAGTCTTGGTTTTTTTATCCACTCCCTCTTGCACAACCGTTAAATCTCCTGTATATCGTCATTCTCATGAACACACTTTATCGAAGGAGAAACAAATGAAAAAACGAAATGTGGCTATTTTAATCTTATTTTTGACCCTATACTGTAAAACCAATGTTTTTGCGGGTGGTGGGGTAATCGCAGGGGATGGATATCCGGGACCAGGACACAGAGTGGGTCAGCAAACAAAAATTCCTTTTCCACTGCCTCAAGAAGTCATTGTTTCAAAGCTTCAAAAACTCGTGCATTATTTCCCGAGCCTTTCCATTAAGATGAAAATGCTTCTAGACCAGTTTTTAAATGGCCCTCTTTTGGTGTATTCTATCCCCGAATCATCTGACCATATGGCTGGATTTGAAGTAATCTATACGCCCGGAGGAGATATTCAGTGGGCGGTTTTATATTTTTGGGGAGACTTTAAGAATCTCCCTTTAGAATCGACCACAAAAAATCCCAGTGAAGATAGCCAAGTCAAAGTCATTATTCATGAGTTTTTACACCTCTTAAATACGTTTAACCATGAGCTCACCACCCAGCGATTGGATACGCTGCTAATGACTTTGTTATATGCAGACGACCCTTCACCAGGGCTCATTGAAGAAATCAGAGGAAATTTGCTCATTCAAGATAACGTAATGCCGTCTGTCAACTCTTCCGAGGCCGCCATGGATACCTATGCAGCCTTATTGAATCTGGGGGCTCGCTGCCAGGATTTTATTCCTAAAAAAATAACCCCGCTAGAGATATCCGTCCTTCAAACCCCTGATTATCTGACCCAGAAACTTTATGACGAAGATCCATTTATCCAATATTATTGGCATAAATGTAGCCGAAAATTTTCCTGGGAATTCAATACGAATGCCATAGAAATTCCGAGGAACCCAGACTTATTAGACGCACTTCGAAGAAAACCTGATTTGTTCATGCAGATGTATCATGAAATTCTAGATTATATAGCTGCGCACCATGAAGTTACCATAGAGATAGACGCAGGACCCTGGTCGTATAGCGGGTACGGCGTGGATATCGATAGAAAATGGCCTGCGATTCGGAATTGTCTCTTTGTAAAAAGAGTCGTCTCCACACCAACTAATGCGTATGAAGATACGGGCATCAGGTTTTTTAAAGACATCGCCAAAGAAAAAAAGACAGTGGCTTTGCTGTCCGAGCTGAATCAATTCGCCTCTAAATCGAACCGTGGGCTATATACCCGACAGCGGGCAAACAAGGACTTTGGCGGAATTTCCGTTCGAGAGAATTTAACGGAGCTATTCGAATATTTCTTGTTTAATCAAGAAGGGGCCACATTGTCGCTCCTTCCTACGTTAAGATTCAAAGATAATATCCATGTAAAATTATCACAAAATCTTGAAAATAAATTTGATACTTTGGTCTGCCACTATTACACCCTGGGTGAATTTCGATGTGACGGGCAAACCAAAGAAGGAAAACTTATGTCGCTCCCTCTATATAGCCGAGTTACAGCCCCCTATTTTTTTGACTCTTTGGGACAGCATTATCTTCCAGTTATTGGTCATCGATATTATAGAGCATCCTATCCCACTGATATAATTTCTCTCAATCAGGACACTCAAAGTCTCTATTTCACAAATAGGAACTTAAAAAAACCACGCCTGTATGACTTTATCGTTGGTCTCATCGGAAGCGAAGAACCTGTAGCAACATTTTGGGCACAATACCCCAGTCGCCCTTCAGTCGCTTTCGTGCGCCCTGAAACTTGGTATATGCTTATCGATTGGTCACATATCCTAATGAACGATGGTCATGATGATGGTCCCACCCTATTTCAATATGTCCTGACCGGAGACGAGTAACAAGTGACGAACTCTATCCCCATATATAATTACACGGATTATCCTTCTTACTTAAAGGATCTGGTCTCCCATAAAAAATCCAATGGCCATGGGTTTAGTTATAGGAATTTTTCGCTGAAAGCGGGTATTTCTACAGAAAATTATTTGAAACTGGTCATAAATAGAAAAAAGAAGCTGGGGCTAAAACTGTGTGAGCAGTTTATTCAAGCCCTTTCATTAAAGAAATCAGAAGCGGACTATTTTAGGGCGTTGGTGGGATTAGAATTGGCATCTTCATTGGGGACCAAACAACATTATTTGGAAAAAATGGAAGAACTCCAAAGACGATTTGGCTCAAATGGGAAGAAAGAGGTGATCAGTCGCTCGATTCACCGTCAATGGTATTGGCCGATTGTCTGGGAACTTTCGTCTTGCAAAGATTTTAATTTGACTCCTGAAAATGTGGTACGAGTTTTGAACGAGAAGATTACACATGGTCAAGCCAGGAAAGCCATTGAAACTTTGGTATCTCAGGGATTCTTGGTACGAGAAAAAAGGGGTGCATGGGCTCAGGCTCCTCTAAAAATTTCATCCTCAAATGGCATTGAGGATATTTATCTTCAGGCCAATCACAGAAAAATGTCCTTGGCTGCAGCCGACGCCATTGATCTTCCGCTCTCAGATCGAGCGTTTCAAGGACTAACGATCGCCATAGATCCCTCGCGGGTGGAGGAAGTAAAGCAGGAACTCCATGCCATGGTCCGCTCCCTGCAAGAAAAATTTGGCAATGATCCCAATGCCAAAACTGTTTATCGCTTTAATCTTCAGTGTTTTCCGGTTACAAAAAAATAATTATTTTTTTGTAACTCCTCTTTTTCTTCGTTCTTCTTCAAATTTTTGCAACAGCCACATCTTAATCAGTGGCTGACGAGCAATGCCTGCTCTAGAGGCTTCAATTTCCAGCTCACGCAAAAACCATTCTGGCAAATCAATATTGATTTTTTTAATATCCGGCTTTTTTAGTCTCCCGTGGGCCTTCATGTATTCCCCCAAATCATTATCTTCCAAATATTGATCCATAACTGCCGTCGAACTAAAAGTTTTCAAGGAATGCTTTTTTTTCATTTTTTCTTGCCCTCCGTGCACAGATAATACGAATCCGTTTGTTTCTTTTCGTCCAGATGACCGTATACACTCGCCCATTCACAAATCCTATTGTCGCCGACCTCCACTCCTCTTGCTTTGAATACGCCAAATTTTGGACTTCAAGCCGAATAGACTGCCAAATATATGCAGCTTCATCGAAGCCAATCCCATGCTTCCGTTTGTTCTCGGCAGATTTTATGGGATCCCATTCAAATTCCATATGATATAAAAAGTATATCATTTCTATATCCCGTTGTCTATGCTTTCGTTTTGTGGCCTCAATCTTAAGCGTTCTCAATTCTGTAACGAAAGCTCAATTCAGCTCATAAAAATTCTTGCCATAACCCTTCGCCGTGATACAAAAAATGAAGGAGGTGTTGTTATGAAAACTGTTCTTTTTTCATTCATGTGTTGTTTGATTTCCGTTTATGCAGTCGCCGGTCATGATCCCAGCATTTCAGTCACGATTGATGGGAAAGTCTATTCCTGTTCAGACAGTGGCTTGCCCCCCAGCAATGACTGTTCAGGCATGGCGCAGGCCTTTGAACGTAAGGCACAGACTTGCCTCGACACATATAAGGGATATGTCGAAAAGACTGAGTTTTGCGTTCGCGACGAATGGAAAAAATTTAAAAAGTTAAACAACGGGCTATGCAATTATCAAGCCTCCGGTGCTTGTTTTAATCTGTGCGCCACAAATTATAAAGGATATATGGAGAAAGTATCCTTTTGTAATTCGATGTGCTCGACAGATTGATTTAAAATCGCAAATTTTTAGGTATCATAAGTTAAATTTGCGCCTAAAGATCTTTGGTGATTTGCATATAATAAAGGCTTTCTGGCTTTGTAAGCTTTCGGCTGCTGTTTTCACTTTTTGTTTATCCTGCTTACCAAAGCCAATAACGAACGTAAGCGCCTTAAAAAATGACATCTTAGGGCGAACCTCTTTCCCAGCATCAGAAAAACAATTGCTCATCCGTCTTTTTAATTCATAATAAAGACATCTTAATAGAGAGAAATCCAGATAAATGATTGTGTCTGCTTTGGGAAAAACAAGATCGAAGACATCAGAATAATGTCCTTCAATTATCCAGGATTCTTGAAGACACAAATTACTAACTAGTTTTCTAAATTCAGATGCCTCACACCATTCTTTTTCATTCTTCCAAAAGAGTTGATCTAAATGAATAACTTTTAAATTGAGTTTTTGAGCCAGTTGTTCTGCGAGAGTTGTTTTTCCTGAACCACTCCTTCCTATGATAAAAACTCTG
>CAZDSE010000119.1:0-3812 GCA_964507905.1 uncultured bacterium
TTGTTTAATAACTGAGAAGAGCAATCCAATGACATACGGGAAGTGATGCCAATAACGTCCACCAAACCATCGCGTATTGGGCATTAGAAAAACTATCTTATTGAGTTTCCTCATATCTACAACTCTCCTTTATATTTCAGAAGTAACAATAGTGTCTCTGATCTGTCAAGGCAAATACAAATAAAGCTATATAATTTACAAGATTTGGATTAAATAATGCGCATGATTTGGGTATATCTGGCGCTTTTATATCGGATTATTTTGACTGGCTATGAACGGCTGGTTGTAAAAAAATTGGGACATGAGGCAGACAGTCTTGGGGGCGCTTTTTTATTTAATATCACCGCCGTTTTGGTTTTGCTCCCATTTTCTTTTTTTATCGAAATACCGTCTGATTTTGGATTTGTTAAATGGGGAATTTTAAGTGGTCTCATGTATGCCATCGCCAATAATTATTACTTGAGAGCCTACCAGGGTGGGGAAGTTTCTCTGGTGAGTCCTCTCTATTACTTTAGTACTTTTTTTGTTTTGATTTTATCGGTCACATTTTTACATGAAACACTGACGGGATCCAAAATCTTAGGAACTGTTTTGTTGGTCTATGGGGCATCGATGCTCAGTTCTCAAAAAAATATCTTTAAAGCGTTGGCGGTTCTGGTTCGGGATCCGCATTGTGCGTTTATGATGGTTTGTTCTTTATTTACCAGTTTTGGTCGGGTGATCGATGGCGGAGTCGTAAAATCTGCACATCCATTTTGGTATGCGTTGACGTTGTATGTGTTTGTCAGCCTGTATCTGGGAGTTTTCATTTTGGTTAAAAAGAAAACAAAATCCATGTTGCATTTGGTAAAAGCCAAGCCGGGTACTGCATTTCTATCTGGGTTTTTAAATTCAACGACATATCTGTGTGGACTATATACATTCTCAAAACTTGAGGTCAGTGTGGCGGAACCTTTGTCGATGATTTCCATGGTGGTGACGGTTTTATTGGGATATTGGCTGCTCAAAGAAAATATTAAGCGGCGGTTGCTTGCGGTGCTCATCATCTTTTTGGGCGCCTGGTTTTTATTTTGACTTTGCGTTGGGTGAGCACTAAGTTCATGGACATGTCGATGGCCAAACCAGCACCAAAATTATCGATTGTGATTCCTGTCTATAATGAAGAGCGCACAATTCAATCTATCGTAGAAAAAATTTTAGAAACTCCTTTTGAAAAAGAAATCATTATCGTGGACGATGGATCCACCGATCGGACACGGGAAATTTTAGGGCAAGTATCCATGGATCCTCACGTGCGCATTTTTTATCAGAGTCAAAATCAAGGAAAGGGAGCGGCATTGCACAGGGGATTTAAAGAAGTGACGGGGGATATCGTTATTATTCAAGATGCAGATTTAGAATATGATCCCAAGGATTATGGGGCTTTGATTGATCCCATTGTTTCTTACGGGGCAGATGTCGTCTATGGATCTCGGTTTTTGGGAGGGAGAGTCCAACGGTCTCACTTTTATTGGAATCGGCTGGGCAATCGAATGCTCACCGATGTCAGTAATGTCATTTATAACTCCACCCTCTCAGATATGAATACCTGTTACAAAGCATTCCGACGGACACTGCTCAATGAAATCCAGTTCAAAGAAAAGGGGTTTGCGTTTTGTGCAGAATTTACGGCAAAGGTATGCAAGCGAAGATTAAAAATATATGAGGTGCCGATCGTCTATCATGGTCGAAATATCGATGAGGGAAAAAAGCTGAGATTGTCCCATGGGTTTTGGCATTTATGGACAATTTTGAAGTATAGATTTGTTAACTAGTAGTCATCCTGAGCACCCCCTGCTTTCGCAGAGGGCAGGCTCCGTGCGAAGGATCTCATCTACTTGTTTTCATTAAAGTATTTAATATTTACTTTTAAGTATGGATTTGGTATGCTGAGTTTGTAGGGATAAAGGGGGCGAGTTAAAGTGAAAATTACAGCATTAGAAGAGTATGGATTGAGATGTCTTTTGCAACTGGCCAAAGACGAAGTGAGAGGATTATCGATTAGCGAAATATCCAGGCGAGAAGGACTTTCGATTGAATATGTATCAAAGATTACTTCGCTTTTAAAAAAGATGGGACTTGTGGAAGCCATTCGAGGGGTACACGGAGGTTACAAACTAAAGGTGCCTGCAGAGAACCTAAAACTGAGTCAGATTTCAAAAGCATTGGGAAACCCTCTTTTTGGGACTGACTTTTGTGGCGATCATTCTGGGAAACAAATGGTGTGTGTGCATGAGGCAGACTGCTCGTTGCGGTCCGTATGGACTGCGGTGTATTCGCATATATCGCATATTATGGACCAAATTACGTTAAAGGATTTACTGAATGAAAGTGAAGTGAAAACCAAAGAAAGGCTTTTAAAAATCGTGTCATCGGAAGAAGGTCAGTTATCGAAAGGAATGATGGATTTTAAAAAGGTGGCTCAAGCGGGAAAGAAGTAATATTTTTTTTGTGGGTTTAATCTTGACAAAAGTGTAAGGATTTCAGTATGACGGAACAGAGGTGCAAAAAAGAGGTGATGATATGGCGCTATTAGAAATTAAAAATTTACGGGTTTCAGTCGAAGGTAAAGAAATTATAAAGGGACTTGATTTAACCGTTGAGCCAGGAAAGGTTCATGCGCTCATGGGACGAAATGGCTCTGGCAAAACCACACTGTCGTATACGCTCATGGGACATCCCAAATACCATGTGACCGAAGGCGAGGTTATTTTTAGAGGGCAAGATATCTTAAGTTTAAAACCAGAACTTCGGGCCAGACTTCGCATGTTTTTGGCATTCCAATATCCGACAGCAATTCCAGGAGTCAGCGTGGGTAATTTCTTAAGGGCATCGCTCAAAAGCGTTCGGGGAGCGGAAGTTCCGATTAAGGAATTCAGAGCACTTTTAAAAGAAAAAATGGCGCTTTTGGAAATTCCAGATGCCATGCTGGGACGATATGTGAATGATGGATTTTCAGGGGGAGAAAAAAAGAGACTGGAGATTTTACAAATGGCGATGTTGGAGCCAGAGCTGGCCATTTTGGATGAGACGGATTCGGGTTTGGATATTGATGCCCTGACCATTGTGGCGCAAGGCATTAACCGATTGCGATCCCCCGAGCGAGGGATGCTGGTCATTACCCATTATCAACGGCTTTTAAATTATATAAAGCCTGATGTTGTTCATGTGTTGCAAAATGGGAAAATCATAAAGTCGGGCGGGCCAGAATTGGCCTTGCAACTTGAAGCCCAGGGATATGAAACCATCGTTTCTGATTCAATGAAGGGAGTCAGTGTATGACCAAAACCAATAAAAATGAAGCACTTCGTGATATTGGCTCAAACTACGATGAGCAATACGGATTTCGAAAACCAGAGGATTATGTTTTTAAATCCAAGCGGGGGCTCAATAAAGAAATTGTTGAAGAGATTTCTCGCATGAAAAATGAACCTGCTTGGATGACCGAATTTCGTTTGAAGGCTCTTGAGATTTTTCGAAAAAAACCCATGCCGAATTGGGGGGATACAAAACTTTTGGGTGAGATTGATTTTGAAAACATTTTTTATTATATCAAGCCCGACGAAAAACAAAGAGGTGATTGGAAGGATGTTCCAAAGGACATAAAAGACACATTTGATAAGTTGGGAATTCCCGAAGCCGAACGAAAATTTTTGGCGGGGGTCACTGCCCAATATGAATCTGAAGTTGTCTATCATTCGATCCGGAAAGATTTGGAAGCCCAGGGGGTGCTCTTTTTGGATATGGATTCTGGACTGAGAGAGCATCCAGAA
>CAZDSE010000119.1:3822-5276 GCA_964507905.1 uncultured bacterium
AAATTGTTAAAAAATATTTTGGAACGATTATTACCCCAATGGACAATAAATTTGCAGCGTTAAATTCTGCGGTGTGGTCGGGCGGTAGTTTTATTTATGTTCCAAAAGGCGTTAAAGTGGCCATTCCCGTTCAGGCCTATTTTAGAATTAATGCCGAAAACATGGGGCAATTCGAACGAACGCTCATTATTGCAGATGAAGGATCTTCAATTCATTATATTGAAGGATGTACGGCCCCGACGTATTCAAGCGATTCTCTTCATTCGGCAGTTGTTGAGTTGATTGCTGAAAAAGATGCAAAGATTCGATATACAACGATTCAAAACTGGTCCAAAAATGTGTTTAATCTCGTGACCAAACGTGCTGTGGCCAAAGAAGGAGCCACTGTTGAATGGATCGATGGAAACTTGGGATCTAAACTCACGATGAAATTCCCGTGTGTGTATTTGGTCGGAGAAAGAGCGCATGGAGAAATTCTTTCCATTGCTTTTTCGGGATCCAATCAGCATCAAGATGCGGGAGCCAAAATTTATCATGTGGCACCCAATACCACATCACTCATTACGTCTAAATCGATCTCCAAAGATGGAGGGCATTCAACGTACCGTGGAATGGTAAAAATTTTTAAAGGGGCACATGGGGTAAAATCCAATGTGCGATGCGATGCGTTGCTCTTGGATGAACGTTCGAGATCGGATACATATCCCACGATGGAAGTGGATGAAGAACAAGTATCAATCGGTCACGAAGCCTCGGTGAGTAAGGTGGGAGAAGAACAACTGTTTTATTTAACCAGCCGTGGCATTTCAGAGCAAGAAGCGACCATGATGATTGTGAATGGATTTATTGAACCGTTTACCAAAGAATTGCCTCTCGAATATGCCGTCGAACTCAATCGCTTAATCCAACTCGAAATGGAAGGGACCGTTGGATAATTTTTTGTGGATAACTTTTGCTTTTAAAAGGAAGTGATTTGCATGACATTACCGATGGAATTATTAAAAGATAAATCAACGGGTGTGATTTGTTGTGAGATGTCATCTGCTTTAAAAAATCATTATGCTTTAATCAATCCGGTTCTAACGGAAGTGAGAGATTTGATTAAGAATAAATTTAATCAGATTCATTCAGAAACTTGGCAAGATGGAACATTTATTTATGTGCCCAGAGGGATCGTGGTTGAAGCACCGTTGCATATCAAGGCCTCTTCTTTGGGGGGGAATGATCATAGTTGCCCGCTTACCGTCATTATTTTGGAACCCCATTCCCAACTGACATTGATTGATGACATGAGTTCGGAGTCTCATGAAGAAAAACAAAGTTCTCAGGGATTTCGATATGCTCACGTGGGTGAAGATGCAAGCCTCAATTATGTTCAAATCCAACGATGGGCTGAAAACGTAAATCACAGTGAAGTTCAATTTTCCAAACTGGATCAAAGTGCCAGGCTGACC
>CAZDSE010000119.1:5286-6549 GCA_964507905.1 uncultured bacterium
TGAATGTGGGATTGGGAGGATTTCATACCCAATCCAATTTATTGACGTGTCTCGATGGGAAAGGGGCAGAAGCGAAACTTTTGGGAGTTTTTTTGGGGCATGGAAAGCAGCATTTTGATATTCATACCACTCAAGATCACAATGTGGGGGAAACACAAAGTGATCTATTATATAAATCGGCGCTGATCGACGAAGCCCAATCAAACTACGAGGGGATCATCCAAATCCCAAAAGAGGCTCAAAAATCGCAGGCTTTCCAAGCCAATCGTAATTTATTGCTCTCGCCCGATGCAAAAGCACGAACCATTCCAAAACTGGAAATTGTGGCCGATGATGTTCGATGTACTCATGCCGCTACTGTGGGCACCATTGATGAGACGGAAACTTTTTATCTTCAATCGCGAGGCATTGGTTTTGAAGATGCCCGAAAAATGATTGTGCAGGGATTTTTTGAACAAGTCTTGTCCAGGATTCCAAGCGAAACGGTGAGATCTGAATTGAGTCTGGTCATTGAAAAAAAATTAAATGGGGAGGGGTAAGCCATGTCTCGATATATAGCGATTGCCAAAATTAAAGATGTGCCAGAAGGACAAACGCGGGCATTTGATATAGAAGACAAATCCATTGCCGTGAGTTGTGTCGATGGAACGTATTATGCCTTTATTAATGTGTGCTCTCATATGGAATTTCCTCTGGACGATGGTGATCTTCAAGGAAAAGTGATTGAGTGCGCCCATCATGGGGCGAGATTTGATCTGGAAACAGGGGATGCGCTTTCCATGCCAGCGGTAACTCCCATTCAAGTGTTTAAAACCAAAGTCGAAGGAGATTCCATTTTGGTCGATTTGGGGTGATGGCGATGGATGTTTTAACTTTGAGAAAAGATTTTCCAATATTAGACCAGGTCATTAAAGGTAAAAAATTGGTCTATTTGGATTCTGCCGCCACATCTCAAAAACCCAGATCTGTCATTCAAGCACTTTCAAAATATTACGAAGAGATCAATGCCAATATTCACCGAGGCATTTATTTTATTTCAGAAGAAGCCACCCGTCAGTATGAGGATACCCGAAAAAAAGTGGCTGAGTTTATTGGAGCCAAAGAAGACCGAACGATTATTTTTACAAACAATGCCACGGAGGCCATTAATCTCGTCGCCCAGAGCTGGGGACGGAAAAATATTAAAGAGGGCGATGAAATACTCTTAACCGAAATGGAGCATCATTCGAATTTGGTTCCATGGCAACTTTTGGCACAGGAAAA
>CAZDSE010000120.1:0-6528 GCA_964507905.1 uncultured bacterium
CATCAATTTGTGCGCGATTCCCTTGTGGCAACGATCCCTGTGGGGTATGCGGATGGATTTTTTAGGCATTTTTCTAACAAAGGGGAAGTGCTCATTCGTGGGAAACGGGCGCCGATTGTGGGTGTGGTGTGTATGGACGTCTTTATGGTGGATGTGACCGATATTTCAGGGGTTGGAATCTTTGATGAGGTTCAATTGATTGGGCGTCAAAAAGATCAAGAAATTCGGGTAGAAACGATGGCGACCCAAATTCAAAGCATTCCTTGGGAAATATTTTGCCATATTTCAGGTCGGGTGCCCAGGGTAGCACTAAAATAGTTGCATTTGGTTCTAAAAAAAATCATACTCTTTTCAAATCATCTGGAGGTCTGTCCGTGAAGCTGTCTATAAATCATAGGGCGTTGGTGTCGGTTTCAAATAAGGACGGCATCGTTGAATTTGCAAGAGCACTCAGAAAACGAAAAATAGAAATTATATCCACAGGGGGAACCTCCAAGCTCTTATCCGATAACAATGTCAAAGTGACGCCCATTTCTGATTACACGGGATTTCCAGAAATTTTGGATGGTCGTGTCAAAACATTACATCCCAAAATCTATGGGGGTTTATTGGCAAAACGATCGGATGCGAGTCAATTGGAGCAGCTCAAAGAATTTGGAATTTATGAAATTAATATTGTGGTTGTGAATCTTTATCCATTTGAACAAACGGTATCACTCCCCAATTGTACCTTGGCCGATGCCATTGAAAATATAGACATTGGGGGCGTGAGTCTCATTCGTGCCGCTGCCAAAAATTATAAGGACGTCATTGTATTGACCCATCCATCAGATTATCCGCTGATTTTGGAAGAAATGGACAAAAATGATGGAAATATTTCTGAAGAAACGCGAGCTCGTTTGGCCATAAAGGCATTTTCGGTGACGTCCCACTATGATCGATTGATTTCGAATTATTTATATGGCCATGTGATGAACAGTAAAGATTCTGAAAGATCATTTCCTCCCATGTTTCATCTGGGATTAAAGAAACTTCAGGATTTGCGTTATGGGGAGAACCCACATCAAAAGGCTGCGTTTTACATCGACGAATCTGTGGTGGAGCCAGGCCTTGGCAAAGTCGAGTTTTTGCATGGCAAAGAATTGTCTTTTAACAATATTTTTGATTTGGATAGCGGATTAAATATTGCGAAAGAATTTGATGAGTCTGTGGCTGTGATTGTTAAACATGCCAATCCCTGTGGAGTGGGGCGTGATAAGACGAGTGTTTCCAAAGCCTTTGAATTTGCATTGGCATCGGATCCACTATCGGCGTTCGGTGGAATTGTCGTTTTGAATCGTGAAGTCGATGTGGCGTGTGCGGAGTCCATGTCCAAATTATTTTTAGAAGCCATATTGGCGCCGGGTTATGATAAGAAAGCATTGGCGATTTTAGAGAAAAAGAAAAATTTACGAATTTTAAAATTGGAGTTTAATGCGGAAGTGAAACGAGAGAGAATGGATTTTAGAAAAGTCTGCGGAGGGGTACTGGTTCAAGAACGTGATTTGGCACCTGTAGAGTCTCAAAAGTGGAAAACCGTGAGTGGCTCTAAAATTGATTCAGCGACTACCGATACCGTACTATTTGCCTGGAAAATTGTGAAACATGTAAAGTCGAATGCGATTGTGATTTGCAATCAACATCAAACAGTTGGAATTGGCATGGGGCTCACAAGCCGTGTGGATGCGGTAGAGCTTGCTCTTAAAAAAGCCAAAGGAAAAACGGAAGGGGCTGTACTGGCCAGTGATGCGTTTTTCCCATTTGCCGATAGTATTGGATTATTGGATGGCACGGGGATTTCATGTGTGATCCAACCCGGTGGATCCATTCGAGATGATGAAGTTATTAAAGCCGCGCAGGATAAAAAGATTTCGATGGTCATGACAGGCGTACGGCATTTTAAACATTGAGTCTCATGCTGATGACACCCCTCAAAGAATGGCTCATACGAAAAGCCAAACGACATTATATCGGTCCGTGCGATACGGAATCGGTTAAAAAACTCATCCGTGAGTCTGAAATCTCAGGCTATGATGAAATTGCCAGATCTGGAAACGACTGGTTTTATATTAAAGATTGTCCCCCATTTTCTTTGTTAATTGAAGAGCTTGTTCCGCATTTGTCTGACGAAAAAACAGTGAATCTAGAAGGTGAAATTACAAAAGTGACGGGCCCTGGTGTCAGGATCGTTCCACCCGTCAGAGAGGGGGCGCCATCAAAGCCAGTGATTGAGCTCGTTAAAGAAATGCCATACCACTCACCCAGAAAATCATTTTGGATGAATTGGCAGTGGGGGGTGGCTGCCATTGCATGTGTTGGAATTGGGGTGGGCATTTATGAATGGAAAATTCGAAGTGGTTCCATTGGCAGTTCAGGAACTGCCACGGAAATGTCATCTTCATCAGAGCCCAGTGTCGTTTCTGACCGACCGTTAGAAGAGCTCTCCCAAGCCTTTCAAAAGTTTAATGTGCTTTTTTTCCAAGCCAAGATGGAAGAGCAGGCATCTGAATTTGATAAGGCCAAGGACTTGTATCAAAAGGCACTGGAGCTTAATCCACCAGAATCCCACGCCATTAAAATTCGCATTCGTCTGTTGGCCATGGATTTGGAAAAAGGAGAAAATTTAGATCGTCTTCAAACAGATTTTTTGAAACTTCTCACATTTAGAGAGATCCCCAAAGATCAGGTTGTGGAAATTAAAAATTATTTGGGTCTGATTGAAATAAAAAATGGGAATTTTTTAAAAGCCATTCCTCATTTTCAAGAAGCCATTCGAGAGGATGCGCACTTTTCACCGGGATTTTATAACTTAGGGTATGCCTATTTTTTCCAAAAACAATTTTACGAAGCCAGAACTTATTTTGAAAAAGCGGTGCAATTGCAGCCGAATTTGCCGTTGATTTATATTTTTTTGGGGCGAACACTTCAAAAATTAAATAAAAATGATCGTGCCATTGTGGAATTCGAAAATGCCAATCGAATCAATCCCAATTTGTATATGCCATACTTATTTTTAAGTTTTATCCATTTTAAACTCAATCAACGAAAGATGGCATACGGGTATTTGGAAAAAATGATTAACCGGGATCCAGAGTATGATGCGAATTCTTATAAGGATGCGAGGTATATGCAAGAGGACATCGGGTATGACTTTATCATTAAAGCATATTCGTTTGTGATTAAGGAAAAGGGAGTGACTCCTTCTGTGATCGCAGGGTTGGGACTACTCTATTTCTTAGAAGGGCAAAGAAATGAGGGAAAGCTATTGGTTCAAAAGGCAATCGACCTTGCACCCGAAGATGCCATATCGCATACGCTCATGGGATATATGCTCAAAACTGAAAATAATTTCGAAAAGGCACTATCTGAACTTCAAACCGCATTGCGATTTCAATATCAAAATAGTTTGACGCATATATTGATCGCTGACATTTTGATTAAGCTGGGGCGCCATACTGAAGCCATTGAGCATTGTCGCAGAGTGATTGGATTTGATCCCTATTCGGTCCGTGCTTACTTTAATATGGGCTTTGCATTTATTCAGTTGGAGCGAGTACCCGAAGCATTGGAGGCATTTAATAAAGTGCTTGAATATGACCCAAATTACATTCCTGCGAAACGCATGCTACTTCAATATTCCAAATGAAGATCTTGGTGATTGGCAGCGGAGCCCGCGAACACGCGCTGATCTGGAAGATGAAACAATCTCCAGAGGCTCATGAATTGTTTTGTGCGCCTGGCAATGCAGGGACGAGTTTCATTGCCCACAATATCGATATTGCAGCCGATGATATTCAGAAACTGAAAGAATTTGCGAAGACCCAAAAAATAGATCTTACCGTCGTAGGGCCGGAACTGCCATTGTCACTTGGAATTGTTGATTTATTCGAAAAAGAAGGACTCTCAATCATTGGAGTTCGAAAAAAAGAAGCGCAGTTGGAAGCGAGTAAGGTTTTTTCAAAGAAGTTATTGCTGAAATATAAGATTCCAACTGCACCGGCTCGTTTTTTTGATTCTTATTCTGAGGCAGAGCAATATATTCAGAATATATCCTATCCTGTTGTTATAAAGGCAGATGGCTTGGCCCAAGGCAAGGGAGTTAAAATTTGTTTTGCACTCTCAGAAGCATTAGATGCATTGAATGAAATGATGGTTCAAAAAAAATTTGGAAAAGCCAGTGAGATAATAGTCATCGAAGAATTTTTACAGGGCGAAGAAGTGTCTCTGATTGGATTTATGGATGGGACGCATTTTATTATCTGCCAAACTGCACAAGATTACAAACGGGTCCTAGATGGCGATCAGGGGCCAAATACGGGCGGAATGGGAGCATATTCTCCAGTGCCATGGTTCGATACGACGTGTGAAAATAAGGTGCAGGATCAAATTATCACGCCTTTATTGAAGGCCTTTGAGTGTGAAGGGCTTCATTATAAAGGGATTTTATATATTGGGCTTTTGTTTCATAAAGGGAATCCATATGTATTGGAATTTAATGTTCGGTTTGGTGACCCAGAGACGCAAGTTCTAATGCTTCGATTAAAGACAGATTTGGTTTCTATTTTTAAGGCGATGTTAGATGGGAAACTAAAAAATATTTCTATGGAGTGGGATAAGCGACCGGGAGTGGGGGTGGTATTGGCATCCCAGGGATATCCCGGTGAGTACAAGACGGGATTTGAAATTTCTGGAGTTGAAACAATTAGGTTTGACAATGATGTTGCTTTATTTCATGCGGCGACTGTGTTAAAAGATAAAAAAATACTGACGAGCGGAGGACGCGTGATGACGGTAGTTGCTTTGGGAAATACATATCGGGATGCGCAGGAACATGTGTATCAAGCCTTGTCTAAAATTCATTGGGATAATTGTTATTATCGAAAAGATATTGGAAGGAAACTATGGCAAAAGTAGCGATTATAGTGGGAAGTGATTCGGATGTGGCGGCCATTCGATCGACTGAAGATATTCTTCGAGAATTTGGCGTATCTTTTGAAACGCATATTTATTCTGCACATCGCACTCCTGGGGCAGTGATCAAATTTTTGGGTCAAGTTGAAAAAAAGAGAATTCAAATCATTATTGCGGGAGCTGGAATGGCCGCACATTTGGCGGGAGTCATTGCGGCGCATACATTGGTTCCAGTGATTGGTATTCCTATGGAGGGAAAATTGGAAGGTCTTGATTCACTTCTTTCCACTGTCCAAATGCCCAGAGGAGTTCCGGTGGGAACGATGGCCATTGGCAAGACTGGTGCCTATAATGCCGCTTTATATGCGATACACATTTTGGCATTATCGGACCAGAAACTGTTACAGCATTTAAAACGATTTCGGAAGAAAATGGAAAAAGAAGTTTTAGAAAAAGATAAAAAACTTAAAAAAGGATAATTGGTTGGATTTTATAGAAATAAAAAAGATTTTAGATTCTGATGGGGTGATCGCATATCCGACGGAAACGGTCTATGGGCTGGGGTGTAATCCCTTTTCAAAAAAAGCAGTGGAAAGAGTATTTGAACTAAAAGGGCGAAAGCTTGAGCAGTCTCCCATTGTGCTTATTCCCGATCAAGAATGGTTTCAGAAGCTTGTGAAAGAAGTTACTCCTGTTACATCATACTTTGTAAAAAAATATTGGCCAGGTCCATTAACGCTGGCCTTGAGTGCCAGTGCGCAAGTTCCAAATTGGTTGTTGAGAGACGATGAAACCATCGCGCTTCGGATTTCCTCACATCCATGGGTGACATCATTCATGAAGGAATTCAAATATCCGTTAATTTCCACGAGTTGCAATAAAACACACGAACCCGGCAGTCGGACATTGGAGGAAGTTCGGAAATATTTTCCGCAGGGGATTGATGCGATGATTGATGGAGGGGAACTCCCTCAATCTAAAGGCTCGACCATTATTAAAATTGATCAGCAAACGCTTTCGCTCATGAGACAGGGCGATATCCCATTTAAAAAATTGCAGAAAGAAGTTCATGGCAGTGATTAGGCCATTTAGAGCGCTATATTATAATCCAGAAAAGATAAAAAATTTATCGAATGTATTTGTCCCACCCTATGATGTGATCTCTGAAGCGCAGAGAAAAGAATTCATTCGGAAAAGCCAGTATAATTTTGCGAGAATTATATTGGGAAAAGATAGATTCGGAGGCTATAAAACGGCTGCCGAAGATTTTAAAAAATGGCGACAAAATGGGATTTTAAAGTTGGATGCGCATCGTTGTTTTTATGTTTGGGAGCAGAAGTTTTATGAAGATGTGACAAAGAGGTGGTGTAAGCGGAAGCAATTGGTGACATTGGTAAGCGTGGATGATTTTGACAGAGGAATGGTGGTTCCGCACGAGCATACTTTGGATGCGCCTAAGAAAGATCGATTTCAAATTTTTAAAGCCTGTGAGGCAAATCTGAGTCCTGTATTCATGATGTATCCAGATAAAAAACAACTTTTGAATCGGTATATTTTTAAAAAATTGTACAAGCCGAT